>NZ_JAKSYF010000124.1:0-29508 GCF_022829745.1 Methylobacterium sp. E-016 | reverse complement strand
CCGCGCCGTCCTCGTCTACGCTCGCCTCCGAGACGCTCCAGGGAAGAGACCAGACCCTCATGGCCGACAGCTACGACGTGCTCATCATCGGCGCCGGCCCTGGCGGCTACGTCACCGCGATCCGTGCGGCGCAGCTCGGGTTCAAGACCGCGGTGGTGGACCGGGAGCACCTCGGCGGCATTTGCCTGAACTGGGGCTGCATCCCGACCAAGGCGCTGCTGCGCTCGGCCGAGATCTACCACTACATGCAGCACGCCTCCGATTACGGGCTCTCCGCCAAGGAGGTCTCGTTCGACACGGGCGCGATCGTGAAGCGCTCGCGCGGCGTCTCGTCGAAGCTGAACGGCGGCGTCGGCCACCTCCTGAAGAAGAACAAGGTCGACGTGATCTGGGGCGAGGCCACGGTCAACAGCGTCGCCAAGGGCAACGGCACGGGGCAGGTGACGGTCAAGGAGACCGCCCGCGCGCCGGCGCCGAAGGGCGCGCTCGCGGCCGGGACGTATTCGGCCAAGCACATCATCGTCGCCACCGGCGCGCGCCCGCGCGCGATCCCCGGCATCGAGCCCGACAAGAAGCTGATCTGGACCTACTACGAGGCAATGGTGCCGGAGACGATGCCGAAGTCGCTCCTGGTGATGGGCTCGGGCGCGATCGGCATCGAGTTCGCCTCGTTCTACCGCACCATGGGCGCCGAGGTGACGGTGGTGGAGCTGCTGCCGCAGATCCTCCCGGTGGAGGATCCGGAGATCGCCGCCATCGCCCGCAAGCGCTTCGAGAAGCAGGGCATCAAGATCCTGACCGGCGCCAAGGTGACCAAGGTCGAGAAGGGCGCGGATTCGGTCACCGCCACCATCGAGGCCGCCGACGGCAAGGTGCAGACGCTGACGGCGGAGAAGCTGATCTCGGCGGTGGGCGTCGTCGGCAACATCGAGGGGATCGGGCTCGAGGCGCTCGGGGTGAAGATCGAGCGCGGCATCGTCGTCACCGACGGGCTCGGCCGCACCAACGTGCCCGGCCTCTACGCCATCGGCGACGTCGCCGGCCCGCCGATGCTCGCCCACAAGGCCGAGCACGAGGGCGTCATCTGCATCGAGACGATCAAGGGCCTGCCCACCCATCCGATGGACAAGGCAAAAATCCCCGGCTGCACCTACTGCCAGCCGCAGATCGCCTCCGTCGGCCTCACGGAGGCGAAGGCCAAGGAGCAGGGCTTTGCGATCAAGGTCGGCCGCTTCCCCTTCGCCGGCAACGGCAAGGCGATCGCGCTCGGCGAGCCGGACGGGCTGATCAAGACGGTGTTCGACGCCAACACCGGCCAGCTGCTCGGCGCCCACATGGTCGGCGCCGAGGTCACCGAGCTGATCCAGGGCTACGTCGTCGCCATGAACCTCGAGACCACCGAGGAAGACCTGATGCACACGGTCTTCCCGCACCCGACGCTGTCCGAGATGATGCACGAGAGCGTGCTGGATGCTTATGGGAAGGTGATTCATACGTAGGGAGGGGAGGGGGCGAAAAGCTCCTTCGAAACAGGCTGTTAGGGTCCTGAGGCTAGGCCGGAGGTAGGCTCCGGGTCAAGCCTTGGGTAGGGGGTCGAAGGGGCCTCGGGCACAACTGAGTGTGCCCAGATTGTGCCAGAGATGGCGACAGCGAGGGTGCGCGAGGTAGGGGCCTGAAGGCTGAGACCACCAGGCATCGTGGGTCTGTGCGCAGCCTATTCGGGTAGGGGGGAGGGGCCTGGAACGAACCCAGGGGTCACCCGCGCGACACCTCACACCTAAGGGGCAACGGCCGGGCTCCCCCCCGTACCCCCTCCGGCTGCTTCCCTCAGGCGCAAACACCTTGGCCCAGGTCAGAGACCTACCAGCGCCACCGCAAGCGCGGTGCATCCCGCAACTGCCACCCCGAAGAGGGCACCTGCCGTTCGCCAAGCGACGGTCTGCAGCGGCCGGTTGTCGTTGGCGGTGATGCCATCCATGCGGCGACGTATGAAGCAGTCAGGCTGGACGACAGCGGCCGAGGACGCATGCGAGCGGCGGTGAGCATAGGGTTGGGTGCGAACGGCGCACATGTGGCTCTCCCGGGCGGTCGCTGAGTGACCATCAGGAGAACGCGCGAAGGTAGCTTGAGGTGCCGTAGCAAGAGGCGGTGCCAACAGGTTTCCTAGGGGTCACCCGCGCGACACCTCATACCTGACACGCGGCTCAGAGTTTCCCCCCGTACCCCTCCGCCCGGTCTCCCTCGGGCGCGAGCGCGATGGCCCCTCCCTCCGGCCTCATGCCGCTCTCGTGCATCCGACGCTCCGGCCCTCCGCCACTTCCCAGGCTCCGGCGCGTTACCCCCGAAGTCGAGGCCACGGCGGCCCGCACGAGGTTAGCCATGAAGAACCCAGCATTGAGCCTCTGGCTGATTGGCGCCAATCGCGCGGCCGGCTGGTGGATGGGAACGGCTACGTCCATCGTTCGAAGGCAGCAGCAGTTGGCGCTCGCTGAGATGACGAAGGCCACAGCGGGGAAGAAGCCCGCCCGGAAGCGCAAAGCCAAGCCGAAGGCCCGAGTGTGATCCGGTGCCGGCGGCGACTGCGGTTAGCTTAAGCTGCCCGCCTTAGGCCGCTTTTGCGGGCTCGGCGTCACAAAGCAACGGGACGTAGGCGCACCACTGGCAGTAGCCTTTTGCCTCCGTCTGTCGGGCATTGCGCTGGGAGCAGTGCGGGCACACCCTCAATGTCAGCTTGAAGCCAGTGAGCGAGCCATCGCCTCTGCCGCGAAATGTCACCGCGCCTTGTGGAAGGTGCACTACCAAATGGTCTTTCAACATACAGCAACCCTGCGTTGGGCCTTTCTAGCGCAGGTTGCATGAAACAATCAAACGCTTAGTTTCGATACAAACGTTTTTAGCCGGTTATACGCCGCAGTATTCCGTAATCTGTCCGCAAGGGTATGCCGTAGCGGACAGCGGCGGGGTTGTCCGAAAGGCCGTCCGTAAGGGTTGATATTGCCCAACGGACAGCCAATTTTGCGGACAGTCTCCTATCGGACAGACGCTGCTCCCATGCAGACCATACTCTACGCCCGGGTCTCGACCACTGATCAGACCATCGCCCACCAGCGCACCCAGGCCGAGGCCACCGGCTTCAGGATAGACGAGGTGGTCGCGGACGAAGGCGTGTCGGGCCTCACCACCAGCCTCAAGGATCGCCCTCAGGGCCGCCGGCTGTTCGACATGCTCCGCCGCGGGGATACCCTGGTGGTCCGTTGGGTGGACCGCCTGGGCCGCAACTACGCGGACGTGTGCGACACCATCCGGGAGATGATGCGCCGAGGCGTCATCGTCCGCACTGTCATCAACAACCTCACCTTCGACGGGGCCACCAAGGACCCTATGCAGCAAGCCGTGCGGGATGCGCTCATCGGCTTCATGGCCGCCACAGCGCAGGCCCAGGCGGAGGCCACCAAGGAAGCGCAGAGGGCCGGCATAGACCACGCCAAGGGCCGCGAGGACGCCTACCGGGGCCGCAAGCCCAGCTTCACGCGAGAGCAGTTCGATGCCGTCAGCGGGGCTCTAGGCCAGGGCCAGGGGGTGAGCGATATCGCCACTGTAACCGGCCTATCGCGCCAGACCATCTACCGCATTCGTGACAACCCGGTAGAAGCGGAAGCAGCTTTGGCACGATGGGCCTAGAGATGGACGCGCCGGATCGACCGTGGGCAATGGCGAGAGTGGCGGTCTCTGCCCATCGCGTGGCAGCCGCAGCCGATGAGCTGCTTGCCAGCCACTATGCCAACCTCGCGGCCTATATGGATCAGCAAGCGTCGTGCGCGGCCGGCGAGCTGTTCCGTACCCTGAGCCGGCATCATGCCATCCGTGCGCTCGCTAAGCGCGGGGAGGCGGCGGCCTTGGCTCAGAAGAACGGTCTGCTCTGGGAGGATTGAGGGTCTTGCGGGATAGACCCAAAACCCAAGGACGGCGATCTAATGAGTGGATTTGCGGCTACAACTATGCGGCAATGCATCGGCACGATCACCGCGTGATTCTTACGCCGGTTCCTGGGCATGAGCTTACGATGCCGCTGTTCTACATCGACCTTCATGACGGCTCAGAGCTGGTCCGCGATACCGAGGGCTTCGACCTGCCTGATGCGGAAGCCGCACTCACAAAGATGGTCCAAGTGATGAAGCGCGTTGCAGAGTTGCTCGATACCACCTCCGATCATCAGGCCTACCAAGCTACCGTTCGTGACCAGCATGACAGGGTCATTGCGCAAGCCAACCTCACGCTCGACATGGACGTTGTGGATGCCTTTTGAGAGGGAGACGCCGGGATGAAGGTGAGGACGGCTCCAAGACCCCTTCGGCGTCTGGAGCGTTGACCATCACAGCGCGACCCACCGCCTCGCGCCAACAGAGCGCCCGCCGATGCGACACGTCCCCGTCTATGCCTGCCTCGCGATAGTGGCCGCGTGTGTCGCCACCATGCCGGCCCAGGCAGAACCCGAAGCCTCCGCGCAGGCCAACAACTGGGCAGACCTCCGAGCTGCGCTGGCGAAGTGTTGGACCGTCCCGGCGGGGACAGACGGCTCGCTCCTCGCCTACCGCTTCGGGCTCGATAAGGCGGGGGCCATCCGGGGGAGGCCGCGCATCATCGCACGCCAGCTCAAGGGCGATGCGGAGGCACAACGGCATTATCAAGAAGCCGCAGACGCGGCGCTCGCCAAGTGCTTCCCGATCCCGGTCACGCCGGCCTTCGGAGCAATCCTTGGTGAGAGCCCGCTCTATCTCCGCTTCGTGAACACGCCGCCGACTAGCGCGTACCAGATTAACAGCAACATCACGCTGTTCGCCCCGAGGTAGGCTGTGCCTCCTACGCCCGCCCCTCGGCCTTCGCCATGCTCGCCGGAATGAAGGCGAGGACGACCGCGAGCATCACTCCGAACCAGCACCCGGCGGCCTTCACCGCGAAGTCTCCGAAGCGGCCATGCCAGGTTAGCTCAAGGTTCTGCATCGCTTCCATGGCACCAGCAAGCACGATCAGCGCTCCTACGATCTGCCAGCGGCGGCGCGGGTATCCGAGGGTGAACAGGAAGCTCACCACCGCGTAGGCGCCGAACCGCTCGACGGAGACCGAGGCATCGCTGATGGGCCGGAGGCCGATGGGCGCGAGGGTCGCGAAGACAACTCCCGCCAGGAGCAGCCAGCCTAGAATGCGGGAGGTCTTCATCATGATGGGAGGGTGCCCGGTTGCCTTGGCGAGACTGAGGCGGAGGCAACGGTCGGGCCATCAGGTACCGCCTTAATCAAGAGCGCAGCGCCGGGGCATCCTGAGAAAGGTGGGCGGGACCAGCTCACGGGATGAAGGGTAGGCGGCATACAACATGCAAGCGTGGCGCTATCGCAAAACGAGCCCGCAGGCAGTACTTAGCCTTATTACCACCCTCAGGCTTAGGCCCTTAAGATGCCGCTGTTCTATATCGACCTTCATGACGGCACTAATTTTGTGCGCGACAAGAAGGGCTTTGAATTAACAGACTCAGTAGCAGCGAGAGAGAAGTTAGGGCATGTTTTAAAGCGGTTCTCTGAGCTACTAGACACAACATCAGACGGTCAAATATTCTTGGCAAGCGTTCGAGATCAGGCCGGAACCATAATCATGCGGGCACGGCTTACGCTTGCTATCGAAGAGCTTGAAACGGCTTAGCGGCTTCACCGCCCGCCTTCCCTCTTGGCCCTCATCCGCTGAGGGACTTCACGGCCGACCTCGGCTCTTCGCGAACGCTGCCTGCCCGATGGCTCGCCGCCGGGCCAGCTTCGACATGCCGGCCTCGATGGTCTCCCGGTCCAGCACCTCGGGATCGAACGGGCCGCCGTACCATTCGAGCATCCGTTTGCGCTCGCGGTGCCGAGGCTTGGTGACAGCCTCCAGGAACTCCTCGAAGCCCATTGTCCCGCCCACGTCCTCGGGTGGTGCCCGTCTCGCGCCGTCGAGGAAGCGCGGGTAGGCAACTGCGGGGTCCGCCGGGCCGATCTCTTCGACCGTGATGGTGTGCTGCCAGTTGTCCCCGAAGTCGTAGGTGTAGGCGAAGGCGGTGGTGCCCCGATCCACGAGCGCCCCGAGCTTGGTGGACTTCGCGCTGCGGGTGTTTCCGTCAGGCCACTCCGGGTCGGGGATGGCGTAGCGGACAGCCCCCTCCCGAAACTGGAAGAGGTGGTAGTCCTCGAAGGGCATCGCCGCCTGGATCACCTCATGCAGGAGCTTGAGGCTAGCTGTGAGCGGCACCTCGACGGTCCGCCAGACGGTGGGCTCAGTGTCGTCCAGGGTGAACGGAGGCGGGCGATGCGACTCGGCTCGGTCATGCCACGAGGTTACCGTCGAGAGCGCTAGGAGCAACCCCGCGGTCTCGCACAGCGACCACCGGCTTCATTCCCCCTTGCCGTGTAGGCCTCGAAAGAGTGAGCCACTCGGTCTTCCCAAGCAGCCCACATGCTCCGCGGTCTACTAGCCCCTGTAGCCTTACGGGCGGTCGCAATCCCGCCGGTAGCCGTACCCGGCATGGCGGAAACCGTAGCCCGCGCTACGATAGCCGTAGCCATCCGAACCACCCGCGTAGAAGCGGGCGGGAGGGCGAGCACGGTAGGCCGGCCCTTCCTCGTAGTCGTACTCGCGGACCACTCGGGCCGAGCGATAGGTGACGACCGGGGGCGCCCCGTAGTGGTATCCGTAGGTCGGCGCGGGGCGGCCATAGCCGTAGCCTATATCGGGGGCTCCTGGGCCTCCGCGACCGCGGCCCCGAGGTGGTGGACCCCTTCATCGTCACCCGAGGATGAGCCAGCCTACGTGCACGAAGTTGCTTTAGATGATCCGCCGTGCCTCAAGGCGCACAGACGAGCCTAGCTCTTTGGCTTATCAGTCTCCTCAGCCATACCCTTCAAAATCTCATCGATGTTGGACGAGGCGGCTGGCGGAGTAGGGGTACGCTGAGGCGAGCCTGACGTTCCGGTTGAAGCTCGCGGCTTTGCTATGTCAGCTAGGGTCTGAGCACCGAAGGGGCTGCAAATGGGCGCCTGAGCGTAGCCCGCGGCACGGCATGTGGAGACCTGCCCTGTTGAGGTGTCGATGCGCCACGATCCGCTGGCTGTCGCAGCTACCTGAAACCTGCTGTTCGAGGTGAACAGAGACTGCGCCCCGACCGCCAGCAACGCGGCACACGCCACGCCGATTGCGAGCGTATTACTACTCTGAGCCATTGGTTCCCCCCGAGGGCTGCTGCCTGCGGTACGCCCCCGCAAGCAAGCTCCTGAACCCTGGTGATCGGGGAGTTGGAAAACCGAGCCTAGCCGGTCCCTGCGGCCTTTAGCCGGAGAGCCTGGACATGCGCCGCAGGCTCCCCGACCGCAAGGTCGAGGAGAGCGGTGCCATTCCGGACGGCACCATTCCGCTAGGCTTCAGGGTTTCCACGCCCCGGAGCGCCGCGTCTGCGCTCTGTGCCCATCGTTACAGGGCTGCCGAGGCGCTGCCAATGGGCTTGGCTGTGTCGAACTCACCGCGAGAGCGTCGGTGCCAATAGTCCAGCTCGGCAAGCAGCACGTGCTCCGGTTGGGTTTGCTGAAGGTGCAGTAAGTTAGCTAATACCAGCGTAGCCTTAGTCATCTCCTGCGATGCAGCTCGCATATCATCGTAAATGGCCTGTATCCGCCACCCGTTGGCGGCATGAATTACACAGGCGTCGGGCACCAAGCCACCGATTGCGACATCACTATCCCGAGCTGTACGAACGGCGGTGTAGACAAGTTCTGGCCGGAAATTGCGACCACCTGATGCTGAGATAGGTAGGCGCGAGACGTATCCGTACCCCTCTTCCAAGAAGGCAACAAAGTCGAAGATCGCGGCCAAGGCCGACCAAGGGCGCTCGGCATGCGTCCACTCCAGATTAGCTAAAGGGTTCGAGGCGGTCCGGCGGAATTGCTCTTCTCTGTCGAACACCCAGGCAATGCGGGCGTCGTGGTCTTTGGTTTTGATGCCGAAGCAGGCCGAGAGCTGTATGGCAATCCAACCATCACCGCCGTTTCCTCCCGAGCGTCCTTGTGTGACCGCTTGCCCATCAGCAAATTCGATGAGTGCGCGAGGAAGGTCTAAGTCATCGGGGCCGAAGCCTCCCGCGACAGGGATAAGGCCGCCCCCCTTTAATGCTTGTGGGAAGTAGAACCGCTCGAAGCCGGCGTATTGTTCCGCCGCCGCCAGGACCGGTTCTACCAACCGGACCGCCGATGACCTGCTGTACTCGTTGGCGGCGACGTGCACCGCCTGCTGATACCAGCCAATGACGGCCTGCGGGTCCGCCGCTGCATCGAGCGGGAGGACGGTGGACCTCAAGGAAACTTGGGAAGGGAGGGCGGCGATGGCGAGGTCGCGATGCCACGCCTCCAATGCCACTTCGAGCAGCCGCTGGTTCACACGCCATGGAATGGCCTGGAGGTAATTGGCCGCTTCCACCGCGACCGCGGATAGGCGCTCCGAGTGTGACAGGCGTGTTCCTGCGGCTGGCCTACGTTGAGGCGGGCCTGACGCCGCCGGCCGGTGACCTTTACGCTAGCGTCCCAGGGCTCTCAGAGCCGCGCTGGCGGCCGGGCGTGAAGAAGGTGGTCTCTGCCATGCTCTTCCGAACCTCGCCTCTCACGCGGGCTCCTAGAGGCACCCGGAGCATGCTGCCTTCTGGTCTCCCGGCCTCTCAGCTTCGTTCCGCCATTCTCACCGCCCATCCAGCCTTGGCGGGGGTCTTCGAGACCGGCATTGGGCTTCGCCTCATGTTCCGCGAGTCGCAGGTGCTGGTGGCTGCACTCCTCACCCTAGCCGACAAGGGCATCCCTGCGCTGCCGATGCATGACGGTCTGATGGTCGCTGGATCGAAAGACGACTTGGCGGCCCGCATCATGGGTGAGGCTGCCCAGGACGTGACGGGCCACCGCCTCCCTATCTCATTGAAAAAGCACTACTAGTTACGACGCACATAGAGGGCACCGGGTGGGCCCTTTAGGTGTTGTGCTCACCGTCTTCTCACCGCCGATCATGACGGTGGTGGCGAGACTGAGTGGAAGACCTGTGGCCCCTCGGGCTCCAGGCGGGTGGTGGTCTCCCCTCCATCACCCTCCTACCCGAAGCTCGAGACAGTGCCGGCATCAGGCCACCATCGGCGGGAACAGCTCGCCACCTTCGTGCACAACCGCTCCGGCTAAAGGGGAGGGGTATGCTGCATCCCAAAGACCTTGCGCACCTACGCCCGATGCCCTCGCACCATGCCCGACACCATGCACTGTTACCCACGACTTAGACCATGAGGCCGGCACGGGGGACCTGATAGCTGCCACGTACACCTGATGCCCGACACCATGCCCGTCTCCCCTCTGCCCATCACGAGGGGCATCGTGTTTGGCGACGGTCAAAGACGTTCAAGCTCGGTGATGAGAGCGGCGTCTTACAGAAGACCAACTACACGGCGGCGGTAGGAGAATGATTGGCGATTGGAGCGCCCAAGTGAGCGCCCGCCTTGCAGCCGCATTTCGCTTATTGGTTGGTCTCCTGAGGCCGCGAAGTGCCGGCAAGCGGCTGATGGCGGACCCGATGGTGCGCGAGGCGGTGTTTAGGCAGGCCGTGAGGGGCCGTGCGGCTTATGCGGCGGTGAAGGGCCCGACGACGGACCAGAAGGCAGGCGCGGGGACCATCGCGAAGGCGGGCCAAGCGTTCGGGGTGGACCTGAGTGGGATGGTGCCGGAGCAGTAGGCGGACGAGATGGTGGCCGGGGCTGGCCGGGGGTGGGCTTGTCTTGCCTTCTCTCGGCCGTTGTCAGCCCCGCCAGTCCACCAATCGAGTCATCGCGAAGACCGCTACGGCCATCAAGGGGTACAACACGAGGAAGGCCGCCGCGCCTTGAAGGCCCCGCCCCGCTGTTCCGTCCTCAACGATCACCCGCCGGGCCAACGCAAGGGTGGACGTGAGGGTGACCACAGGGAATACCGCAGTAGGAGCGGCCATCCGCATGATGATGGGTCTCCTTGAGCTGCGAACCAGCAGGGCGGAAGACTGCGAGCGACGAGCGAGCGCTACAATGGGCAAAGCCCGCGCCTTCAAGCAGCGCTAAGGCATAAGCGCCAGCCTGTCAGAGCAACCAGCAACCGCAACTGTCACTCACCCGCAGCCGTAAGGGCAGCGTCCCGCTGTGCTAGGTAAAGGATCATGGCGGCAGTCTGATGCAATTGGAGAGCTGCCAACTCGGGTGAGACGCTTCGAGGGACGGTACCTGCCCCGTGACCACCTTCCTTATTTCGAACAGTCGGGGTGGAGCTTTCCAGCAAACCCTTAAGATGGTTGAGACTTGTAGATGTATAGGGCGCGATAAAGCCCGATGTGACCGCCGCTTGGATTAACTTACTAGCTGAATCTGTATTCTTAATTGGCCACCTGCGAGCAGAGCCGATTATCTTGAGAACACTCTCAAAAGCCTTGCCGCAATCAACAATGCAATCTTCTAGCTCTCTGTTACGAAAAGCGTGGTGGGCAGACCTATACTCCTGTTCGGCAGCAGCGAAACGCTCCTGATTGAGCAAGATCAACACAGGTAGAACCGCCTCTTTATGCATAAGTTGCGAATCTATGCGAACGATATCGGGGCTAACGAATTGGTATCCTAATGCCGCCTCTTGTAGTCGAGCATTAAATTCATCGATTGCATCGTCAGGCCGGACATCTCTTCCCTTGTAGTCGTCAGGTTTTTGCCTTATCAAATAATCTATTCCACGCAGACAGTACTCCACGGCATCTAGCCAGGTTTCAACGCTCGGAGTAAACTCAATAAACTTAAAAAGCTCATCCGCTTCGTCGGAAGCATATTGCACTAATTCATGCACGCCGACTTCGCGTCTCATTTCGCGAACGATGTGTCTGTATAACTCTCTACCCGAGTGTTCATAGCCGTAAGCATGAAATGAGCCCATACCAGAGCGCAAAATCTGCACAACTTGCACCCTCACCTTATCGGATATGAGATCGTATTCGTAGACGTCATTTTTGCTTGATTCTTGCTGTCGGCGCCGTCTGGAATAAGTTGGCGTAAGCATTTCCGTCTCCAGCTTGTCATCGCTACGATAGCATAGCAGCATCTGCGGCTACCCGCCGTAGACCCTTCACTGCCGCCGGCACATCGATCCGAGTAGTCTCCTCCGCCAGAGCCTTCAAACTGATGCCGCTCACATAGCTCCGCCCAACACCACCGCCACCCGAGTGACCTGCAAGCGCATGGTGGCCTTCGAACCTACTCTCGCCAGCCCACCCACCTGGCCATCGCGAAGACCGCCACGGCCACCACAGGGAACAGCGCAAGGAATGCCGCCGCGCCTTGCAGGTCTCGCCCCGCGGTTCGGTCCTCAACGATCACGCGCCGGGCGAGCGCGAGGGTTGGCGTGAGGGCGGCCATGAGGAACACCGCCGTCGCCGCTGCCTTCCGCATGTCGGTGGGTCTCCTTCAATCGCGAAGCGAGCGGACGTGGCGAGCGTCTAGCGAGCGCTACAATTGGCGAAGCCCGCTCAGGATGCTGTGTATTCGGGGGGCAGGCTTCTAAATCCGGCAACGGCACGGAACCGAGAGACGGCGAGATAAGTCTCATAGAGATTGATCGGGCCCATCAGTATGTCCTTCGATCCACCAATGATGAGCGAAGTTTCGTCCACAGCGACGCCGCCGGCTTCATGCAAATGCATCTGAGCCCTTAGGTTCTTCCGGCGCGGCTGATCTTTCGGGTCATACCCGTGTTCGTTTATGTCGCGAGCATCTCCTAGAGCCTTAAGCGCGGCTTGAAATGTCCGGCGGTGCTCTCTGTTGACTAATAGGAGAGAAGCGCCCTGTTCGCAGATACGAACGGCTCTCGCAGCGTTAAAAACGAACGATTGCACGAGGGCCGAGTGAATGGTCCCATTGATCCGGACGTTTTCGAGCGCCTTCATAAATTCCGGGCAATCTAAGTCAGCCACTACCCGTATCTCGTTGTCGAGCATTCGGCCTAAAATCTCGAAGTCCCGGCACGCTACTTCCAGGGCTGTAGCAAGTCCTACAACTGTACGTTTCCGGCGGTTATGTAAATCGAAGCTAGCGTCGTCGGCACTCATAATCGCAGCTCCCACTTCAGACCCCGCACCGCCTCGGGCGCCTAGATCCGGGCCATCTCATCCGCCAGCGCCTTCAAGCCGAAGCCGCTGCCGTAGCTCCGCCCGACGCCACCGCCGCCAGTTTGCCCAGTGAGTGGATCGTGGCCTCGACTCTCGCCAGCCAAACCACCGAGGTATCGCGAAGACCGCCACGGCCACCACCGGGAACAGCGCGAGGAAGGCCGCCGCGCCCTGGAGGTCTCGCCCCGCGGTGCCGTCCTCAACGATCCCCCGGCGGGCGAGCGCAACGGTTGGCGCGAGGGTGACCGCAATAGCCATTGGCGTAGTCGCTGCCCTCTGCATATCGGTGGGTCTTCTGACGCCAGGACCAGACGAAACTAGCGAGCGACCAGCGAGCCCTACAATGGGCGCTGCCCACACAAGACCAAAGCTCCAGACCGAGCATGCGGCCCAGCCCAAGGCGGAGCCAGCCGCCCTATCCTCGCGTTGATGGTTCTCCTACCCGCCAGCCTGCGAGGTCGCCCTGTGGCACTAGGAATCATCTCGGAACTGCGTCGGCCTGTCCCGCTCGGATTAGCTATCGCTACCGTCGCCTTGCTCGCTGCCGAGATCATCATGGCCCTCCAGCAAGGCAATGAGCGCCGGTTGCATGCTCGGCACATCACCATGCTCGTGACAGTCCAAGAAGACCTCCGGCGACAACTAGCCCAGCAACAGGCGACGACAGGAGCGCTCACCGAGTTGCAGGCCAGAATCGCCGCAAGCGAGCAGGAGGGCAAGCTGGCCACTCAGAAGCTCGTGACGGCTCGGGAAGAGCTTTCCACCTTGGAGCTGCGCCGCAGCGAGTTGCAGCAAAGAGCAGAGGAGGCTGACAAGATGCTGAGCGCCCAAGCTCAGCAGCTTGTTGCCCTCCAGGCCCGGGCTCAGCAGTCGAGCGATGCCTTGGCGGCGGCGGCACGAGACATAGCCCTCGCACACGCCGAGCGAGGCCAGGTGCAAGATGCCGTGACGAAGTTGAGCGCGGAGAAGCTGAGTAGCGCCTCTGAGCTGGAGGCTGCCCGGAGCAAACTCGCAGAGACACAAGGCCAGCTTTCCTCGGTTGAGGAGGACCTCACGGCGAAGACCGGGGAATTGGCAACGCTCGACAAGCTGCTGAGCGTGACACGCCAGCAGGTCGCCGCTCAGAAGGAGCCTACCGAGGGCGCAGCCAATCAGAACCGAGAGATTGATCCTGAGGCAAACCCGGGAGCCCCGGCGGCGAAGTAAACCTTAGCACTGGGCTCCCACCTCAGACATCGGGCCGCCTCTGCCTACGGTAAGCCACCACCGCAACGAGACCCAGCAGCGCCGCGGCAGCAAGGACTGTAGAGGTTCGTGGCAGGGCGACCGGGAGCATGCTCCACTGTGGAAGCTGCCGCTCGCCTTCGACGGGCCCGAGAAGCCACGAGAGCGAGCGCCGCAGTTGGCCCGTCGCGTCGCGGTTGAACCAATGGCCATGCGTGAAGATGACCCGATCCGGGTTGAACGCCACGAGCCTCCAAGCTGCGAGTACGACCTCTCGATGATTCATGCGGAGGAGGAGCCGGAGGTAGAGGGGCGCCTTGCCGTTCGGCGCGACGATCCCGAGGACCCATGCGAGAGTCCGCGGACCAAGCGGTAGGAGGTCGCCCTCCAGGTTGATGACGAGGTCCGTAAGGAGGAGCGTCTTGCTCGGGCGGTGGAAGAGACAGACCTCCTTGAACACGGGACCGGTGACCAGCACTTGGTCAATCTCGCCCACCCAAATGCGAGGTGGCTTGTTCGTCAGCTCCGCGTCGATCCGAACGCCGGAGCGGCGAACCTGCCCACGGTCCGCAAGCCCCGGGACCGCCCAGGTGATTGCGTTCGGGCAAGCTTCCTGCCAGTCGCGAAGGAACATCCAGTGGCCCACGCTCGGGGCCACAAGGTGCTCGACGCGGCCCATCGCCTCCAGAGCGCGGTGAAGGCTCGGGCGGTACGGAATAGGCGAATGCAGCAGTAGCCCACCGCCTGCTAGCCGCAGCACCGTCATGCGGATGGGTAGAGGAATGCCGCCCGGGTGGACCGGCGCAGCGTCCACGATCCAGACGCCATCAGCAACCAGCTTAGGCGTATTCAGTGGCGGGTAGCTGATGTGGTCGGTCACGCTCCCGATCTCCTGTCCGCTCTCCGCCGTCCCCTCAGGTGAACCGCTGGGCCGATATCGGATCGCTGGCGGGGAAGGTCTCCTCAAGCCCATCATCGAGTAACCGCTCCTGGCGATCCCTCCCGATGCTGCTCGTGTCGTGGCCAGCAGGCATGAATGCCGTGGCCGGGTTGGTGCCCCTCTGCCCAACGTTCGATGCTGAGCGACCGTTCGACCTTGAGCGGCTAGTAGACCTGCCAAGGTACCCACCCTGCCAGAGCAGGTACCCGAGGCCGGCTACGGCAGTGCCGACGATAACGCCAAGTCCCATCTCACTTGACACAAGCTCGCCAAATCGAGTGGGACGGCGCCCCTGTATGACCCGCGTCTTGGCCCTAATGAATATGCGGGTCGCATCCCGGACCTCGTCCGCCGAGAGGACCTTCTGAGCCGCGGGCAGCAGTTCGCGCTTGAGCCGGTGAAGGTGCTGGTCAACGAGGAAGGTCACATCCTCGAAGGTATCGAGCCAGCCTTCGGAGCCCTTCCGGCGATACCGTGTCAGCCCGTTAAGCTGCCGCATGAACTCCCTGTGCCCGGCATACAGCTCGGCGGCGAGCTGGCTCGTCTCAGGCCGCTGCGCGAGGGGGCCATACAGGCTGTATTCGATGGCCGAGGCGTGTGCCTCCAGCTCGTTAATCAGCTCCCCGAGGAGCGTCTCGCGGCTTCGCACGACACCGGGTCCGTTCAAGGCCCTCGGCGCCTCATGGATGAGATGCTCGATGTTCGCGTGGTCGCGTCCGATGAGCTGCCAGACATCCATGAGCGGTACTCCCTAAGTTGTACCTCCTAACCGTCTCGCTCTCTAGCTGTTCCTCAGCGTGGTTCTTTGTGGCTGGACTTTCCCGAATTTGCGTCAGCGTTTACGGATGGCAGACACTTCCGGGGAGGGCCCGGCGGAATAAAGGGCATTACCGGTAGGGCCATTCGGAACTTCAAGCCGAATGCAGCATGCCCCTGAGATGGGCCGGCGACAGGATGAGGCCGTCACTAGTGGTGACCCAAGGCGTCCCGGTGCCGTCGTTGAGCGCCTTGAGGGCTTCATCCAGCGCCTCTTGGAGGCTGGGCAGCTCCCTCGGTTCCGTGGCCTTCGTGCTCGTATCAGCAGGCCATACGGTCAACGATGCCGGGCCTGAGAGAGAATGGTGGTACTGCATCATAATTCTGGGCTGGCCAATTGCCGCCGCTCGATGGCCGGCGATTAAGGCAATATATGGCACAGCTCGCTTGGAGAAGGCCCTGCGGCGATAGAGCGGGCTTAAAGCATCAGAGGGTTACTGGCACCATGGGACTACTACGGTGCGGCGGCCGGGCGGGATGCCGTTCGGCTTAGACCTCCCACCGTAGAGCCTCACCTGCCTCGCCGCTTGGCGCTCGCCGCCTCAGGGGCCCACCGTGACCGCCGCAACGGCGCGGGCGCCGAGACCACCACAGGCGCCCCGAGTTTTGCCAGCTTGTCCGCCAACGCCTCGGGCCTCAGGTGGGTATACCGCATTAGCATCCGGGTATCCCGGTGGCCGCTGATGAGGGCGACTTCAGGGATGCTCAGGCCCAGCTCGAAGAACCGGCTCACAGCCTCGTGCCGGAGGTCGTGGTACCGGAAGTCAAGGAGGGGGGCTCGCTTCATCACCCACCGCCACGCCGTCTTCACCGCATCCTCACTCGTCGGGAAGACCCGAAGCTCCCCCGAGGCCGCTACCGCCATCCGTTCCCGGAGCACCGCCAAGGCCCGCCCGGTCAACGGTATGGTCCGCGCATGCCCGTTCTTCGTGGTCGGGATGAGCAGGGTGCGCTTGGTCCAGTCGATATCCGGCCACCGCAACCGGAGGACCTCTCCGCGCCTCATGGCGGTCTCTAGGCCCAGTTCGACCATGGGTAGGACGTTCGGGTTCCGGGACCTCCGGCAGCCCTCCCGCAAGACCTCCCACTCGCCGGCCTCCAAGCGTCGGGTTCGGGCATCCAGGACCTTGGGCTTCACCACGAGGGCGAATGGGTTCTCGGAGAGGGGTACGTCCCAGACCTTCCGGGCAACCTCGAAGGCGTGCCGGTAGAGGGCCAGTTCCCGGTTGATGCTCGCGGGCTTCACAGTGCGAAGCCGGTGGTCTCGGTGGGCCGCCACCTTGGCGACCGTGAGGGCGCTCAGGGGCACCTTCGCGATGGCATGCTTGAGCAGCACCTTCACCGCCATTGCCTCCCGGACGGCTCCCCTCTTGGTAGGGGTCACGGTGTCTCGGTAGCGCACCATGATGTCACCCACGGTGAGGGTGTCGAGGGTCCTGAGGCCAGCCGGGAGACCCCTCCTGTCTGCCTGGGTCTCGGTCTGTCGTGCCCAGGTCTGAGCATCGGCCTTGGTGAGAAACGACCGGGTCACCGTAGCGGACCCCTTACGCCTCACCTGGACGTGCCACTTGTCGTTCCGCTTCCTGATGGTGGCCATGGGTCTCACTCACTGTGCCCAGATTGTGCCAGCGAGTTCCACGAGGGTGCCCTGTCGCCTCCTACCCCTACCTACCCCCTAGACCGGGGTGGTGCCCTAAGGCACTATCAGTGCATGGCTTTGTACGTCGTCGCCATGAACCTCGAGACCACCGAGGAAGACCTGATGCACACGGTCTTCCCGCACCCGACGCTGTCCGAGATGATGCATGAGAGCGTGCTGGATGCTTATGGGAAGGTAATTCATACTTAAGAAATATTCAGCGAGCGCCCCAGCCTGCTTATAGTCTCTGGGGCGCCATTTCTGTATGTTGCTAATTATTTTTTTAAGAGAATCTTGTATTCATTTATAAATCTATTACCCAATCTTGTAACAATAACAACGCGATCGTTCACTAGTTCTAAAAAGCTGCAGCGTATAAAATAGGATATTATAGTTTCAAACGATTTATCACTTACCTCAGAAAGACCGATCCCATCCTCTTCGTTGCGAATGACAGATGCTATTATTGATGAAAATCTTTGCCGAACAAGTCGAACGTCTGTATCCATTTTCATAATAGGCGCTATTATAGAAAATATCTCAGCCCAGCTCAACTTTATTTTTCTCTCTTGTGAGCCTCGCCGGCCAAAATATTCCAATACGATTTCGAACAAAAATAAATGATCATCAAGGGCCAAATCTTCGACAGCAAGTTGCGACTTTAGTTCTAAAATTTCTGACTTTAGGATGTGATTTTCGTATTCCAGTTGCTTTAACTTCACCGCAGTGCTTTGATCGATATTCCCGGCTCTGACCCAACCCACGCCGGGATGTGAACGAAAAGCGTTACTCAGCGCAATCATGACATCGACAACGAGTAATTTCGGATCGTCCCAAAAGGCAACAAGTCTACCTTTCGAGGCTTTCTCACGGAACTTATTCAGTTTCCTGAGCTTGCTTTTTCTGTATCAACATCGGAAGATGGAATATCACCGACGTTCTTTCTAATAAAAACTAACACCGTTTTCGATTTCAAAACGGCATAGTCGTATTCTTGCTCGGTGTAACTTATGCCTGTTTCATCTGAAGATCCGTATCGCCCCGCTATGATTAAAACGTAATAATCACATTGATCGATTACTTCTTTGATATAATCCAAAGCTTTTTTATCAATCGAACCAAAATCTTCCATGGCGGCAGGTATTTCAGTCTGCCGCAATACAGCCTTTGCAATTTCTCTTCGAACGTCAATTAGATCGGTATAGGTTGATGATATAAAAATTTGATACTTCTTCTCCATTTTGTAGGCCCTGCTTGCCTTCGCGATTTTGATTTTTTCGATGCATTAAGCGATGGAACAAACTAGAAAAATCATATGCAATAGGGCTTTGCATATGATTAAAATCTACTCATACCACCGCTTGTGCAAATTTCACGTATTTACGCGCCGGACCATCGATCGAGATGAGCGTTAGGGTGTAGGGCATGAGTTCTTAAGCCTTTTTTCAGCCTTTTTGGCAGCCTCCCATGCTCGACGCCACAAAGCTCCTCGCCAACGCGCTCGGCGAGCACCTCGCCCTGGTCTACCGGCGCACCTTCGGCAGCCGGGAGCCGGGCTATGTCGAGGTGATCGAGGAATCGGCGCGCCTGACGATCGAGCGGATCGTGCAGAGCGACGCGCTCTACCACGACGCCTACCACACCACCCTGGTGACGCTGGTCGCCCAGGACATCCTGCGCGGGCGCTTCGTGGCGCAGGGGGTGTCGCCGCGCGACTGGCTGCACGCGATCCTGGCCGCGCTCTACCACGACATCGGCTACGTCCGCGGCGTCTGCGCCGGCGACACGCGCACCCGGTTCGTGATCGACCGCGCCGGCACCACCGTCGGGCTGCCGCGCGGGGCGTCCGATGCCGGGCTCACGGCGCACCACGTCGAGCGCTCGAAGATCGCGGTGTGGGAGCGCTTTTCCGACCACGAGTTCGTCGATGCCGGCCGCGTGGCCCGCGCCATCGAGCTGACGCGCTTCCCGGTGCCCGACGACGGCGACCACGCCGAGACCGCGACGGAGGCCGGGCTGATGCGCGCGGCCGACCTCATCGGCCAGCTCGGCGATCCGCTCTACCCGCGCAAGCTCAACGCGCTGTTCCACGAGCTGAAGGAGGCGGGCCTGTGCGAGCCGCTCGGCTACGTCGACCCGGCGGATCTGGCCGAGCGCTACCCGAGCTTCTTCTGGGGCAAGGTCGAGCCGGTGATCGGCGACGCGATCCGCGCCCTCGACCTTACCGTGGAAGGCCGGCGCTGGGTCGCCAACCTCTACGCCCACGTCTTCGCGATCGAGCACGACCGCCGGCGGATGGGGCCGCATCCCGGCTCGGGCGAGCCGGCCCCGTCTCCGCCCCCTTCCGCGACCCCTTGACCGAACCTTAACCGATCTGGTGTGTTCTCGTTATGTTCTCAAACGAGTCGCACCTCATGCCCGTCGCCTCCGCTCCCGCCCGCCGGGCCGACCTGCCGCCCGGCCGCTGCCCGGTCGAGGACATCGCCCGCGCCTACCTCCTCACCAGCGCGGGCGACGCCGACCTCGCCCTGCGCTGCGTCATCGCCGACGCGCTCTCCGACCTGCTCGAAGCCGACCGCCGGGCGCGCGAGCGCAGCCGGCTGATCTCGCGGGGCTTCGTGCGGGGACGGGACGGGTAGGGGGGAGGATGCGCGGGTGTCAGTCGAACAGGCTCGACACGCTGGCCTCGGTCGCGGTCCGGCCGATGGCTTCGCCAAGCAGCGGGGCGATCGTCGCGACGCGGATGTTGCGGGCGAGCTTGACGGCCTGCGTCGGCTGGATCGAGTCGGTGATCACCAGCTCCTTCATCCGGGAGGCGGCGATGCGCGAGACCGCGCCGCCCGAGAGCACCCCGTGGGTGATGTAGGCCGAGACCTCCTTGGCGCCGGCGTTGAGCAGGGCTTCGGCCGCGTTGACGAGGGTGCCGCCGGAATCGACGATGTCGTCGACGAGGATGCAGGAGCGGCCCTCGACGTCGCCGATGATGTTCATCACCTCGGACTCGCCGGCGCGCTCGCGGCGCTTGTCGACGATGGCCAGCGACGCGTCGATGCGCTTGGCCACCGCCCGGGCGCGGACCACGCCGCCCACGTCGGGCGAGACCACCATGCGGTCGGTGCTCGTCAGCCGCTCCTTGATGTCGCGCACCATCACCGGGGCGGCGAACAGGTTGTCGGTCGGGATGTCGAAGAAGCCCTGGATCTGGCCGGCATGGAGGTCGAGCGTCAGCACGCGGTCGGCGCCGGCCTCGGTGATCAGGTTGCAGACGAGCTTGGCCGAGATCGGGGTGCGGCCCGAGGTGCGCCGGTCCTGCCGGGCGTAGCCGAAATACGGGATCACCGCCGTGATGCGCCGCGCCGAGGACCGGCGCGCGGCGTCGATCATGATCAGCAGCTCCATCAGGTGGTCGTTGGCCGGGTAGGAGGTCGACTGGACGATGAAGACGTCCTCGCCGCGCACGTTCTCCTGGATCTCGACGAAGATCTCCATGTCGGCGAAGCGCCGGACCATGCACTTGGCGAGCGGCAGTTCCAGGTATCCGGCGATCGCCTCCGCCAAGGGCCGGCTGGCATTGCCGGCGATGATCTTGATCGAAGACTTCATGCCTGCGGGCTCAACATTTGGGGTCTCGGGCCGAGACACGTCCTGAAGACCTGGAACGACCGGCCGATCGACAGGCCCGTCGGCATCCGCGTCGATCGGGCTCTTATCAGCGCGGTCGAACCGTCACAATGGCCGGCGCCGCGCCGGCCCGCGCTCTGCACAGCCGGCGCCCTACGGCTCCAGCAGGCGGTGGAGGTGGACGACGAAGTACCGGGTCTGCGCGCTGTCGACGGTGGCCTGCGCCTTGGCGCGCCACGCCGCCTTGGCCGAGGCGTAGTCGGGAAAGATGCCGACGATGTCGAGGCCGGCGAGGTCCTTGAACCGGATGCCCTCGATGTCCTCGAGCTCGCCGCCGAAGACGAGGTGGAGCAGCTGGTCGCTGGCGATCGTCGTGGTCACGGGTCTCTCCTGGTCGCGGCACGCGCGCCCTCAGGCAGGACGCGTGCCGCAGGGCGCGGCATCGCCGGGCGCGTCGCAAACCCCATCGCCGCCGTCAAGCCCGCCCGGCGCGGACCCGCCAAGCGCAGACCTGCCGGGCCGACGCCATCAGTGCCGGGAGGCCTCGCGCTCGGCCTGCGCGATCTCGCGGCCGATCTGGAACAGCAGCCGGTCGGTCATGCCGCGCAGGGCCTCGGACCCGCTCTCGGCGACCGCGGCGTGCAGCGCGATGCAGAGGTCGGCGGCGCGCAGCAGCGGCGCCTCCTGCTCCGGATCCGGAGCGGCCACCACGTAGCCGGCCTCGGCCTTCCGCCCTTCGGTGATGTCGATCAGGATGCCGGTGCTGCGCACGGGCCGGCCATGCGGATCGTGGAAGACCCGCCCGCGGCTCAGGACCCAGCGCGGCTGCCCGGAGAGCATCCCGGCGCGGTACTCCGCCAGCACGAGGCCGCCGACGCGCATCGCGCGCTGCACCTCGGTCGTCATCCACGGCAGGTCGTCGGGGTGGATGCCGGCGACCGCCTCGTCGAACTCGAGTTCGCGCCCGGCCAAAGCGGCGTCGCCCGCCAGGAGCTCGGCGGCCCCCCGGTCGTAGCGCACGCGACGCGTGACCGGGTTCCAGTCCCAGGTGCCGACGACGCCCGACGCCTGGAGGGCGGCATGCAGCTCTTCCGCCGCATGTCCTCTCTCGTCGATGCCGTCGAATTCCATCGGCCTGCCAAAGGTGTCATGAGGATCGGAAACGTCGAGCAACAAATCACATACGGTTTCGACTTCGTCGATACAACCACACGTTAAGAGTCTGGGCGGTCGGGTCCGCCTCCGTCCGTGATAGGAACCGCCCCCCCGGCAGCCCGCGGACAAGGCATGTCACAGCACGACGACCTCGCTTGGACGGCGGAAGCGGCCTGCCGCGACGCATGGCCCGCGACCCGTCAAGATCACCTCGACGGATGGCTGCTGCGCGCCTCGGGCGGGCCGACCCGGCGGACGAACTCGCTCAATCCCACCCGCGGGCCGCGCGGGCCCGCCGCCACGGCGATCGCGGCCTGCGAGCGCGAATATGCGGCGCTCGGCCAGCCGGCGATCGTGCGGGTGGTCAGCCTCGCGCCGGAGCTCGACCAACCGCTCGCGGACCGGGGCTACGGCGCGGAAGGCCATGCGCTCACCCTGTTCGCCGCCCTCGACGGGGTGCCGGCCGGGCTCGATCCGGGCGTGCGGCTGGTGCCGGCGCCCGACGCCGGCTGGCTCGCGCTCCGCGCCCGGCTTGCCGGCGCGGGCGCGGAGGCCGCCGCGATCTACGCCGCGATGACCGGCCGCATCCGCGGCCCCCGCGCCTTCGCCGCCCTGGAGCGGGCGGGCGAGACCGCCTCGATGGGCTACGCGGTGATCTGCGGATCGCTCGCGGTGATCGAGTCCGTCGCGACGCCGGAGCGGCTGCGCGGGCAGGGCCACGCCCGCCGCACCGTCGGCGCCCTGATGCGCTGGGCCCGCGCCAACGGCGCGACCGGCGCCTGCCTCCAGGTGGTGGCCGAGAACGAAGCCGCCCGCGCGCTCTACGACGGTCTCGGATTTCGCACCGAGCTGCTGCGCTACCACTACCGCTGGCCGGGCTGAGCCCGCGCGATCGCCGGGTCTTTTGTCGTCGGGATCTACGCCTCGAACAGCGAGCCCTGCGCGGCGGTCGGTGCGGGTGCGGCCGGCGCGGCCTTGGCCCGGCGCGGGGCGCGCTTCCGCGCCGGCGGGGCGCCCTCCGGCGCGGGTGCGGCCGCTTCCCCCTCGGTCCTGGCCGCCACGAGCCCGTCGGCGAACTGCAGCGTCACGGGCGTGCCCGCCGGCAATCCGAGGCCGGAGCGCAGCGTTGCGCCCGCGCCGTCGCGGACCAGCACGTAGCCGCGGGCGAGCACGGCGCGGTAGCCGAGGCTGCCGAGGAGGCCGCCGGCCCGTTCGAGTCGGGCGCTGCGGCGCTCGATCAGCCCGGCCCCGGCCTGCACCATCCGCGCGTGCGACGCGGCCAGCCGCTCGCGCGACCGGGCGGTCTCGGTCTCGGCCCGGCGCAGCGTCGTCGTCCGCGCGACAACCAGCCGGTGGCTCAGCGCGGCGAGCGCGTCGCCCTTGCGGGTCGCGTGGTTGGCGAGCGCCTGGCGCGGCCGATGGTCGATCGCCGCGAGCCGCGCCCGCGCCCGGGCCAGAACCAGTTCCGGCGGATGCCGCACGAGCCGGTCGAGCAGGCGCGAGAACCGCTCGCGGAAGGCGCGGGCGTTGCCCGCGAGCGCCGGCGCGAGCCGGGCCTCGGCGAGGTCGAGCCGCTGGCGCTTGGCCGCCAGGAACGCGTCGGCACCGGGCATCGCCCGCAGCGCCGAGCGGAAATCCGCGCCGAGTCGGTCGAGCTTGCGCTCCACCGCGCCGCGGCGGCGGCGGGTCAGGTCGTCGAGGGTGACCAGCAGATCGCCCCGCACCGGCACCGCCATCTCGGCGGCGCCGGTCGGCGTCGGCGCGCGCCGGTCGGAGACGAAGTCGATCAGCGTGGTGTCGGTCTCGTGCCCGACTGCCGAGATCAGCGGGATCCGGCTCTCGAAGGCGGCGCGCACCACCGCCTCCTCGTTGAACGCCCACAGGTCCTCGATCGAGCCGCCGCCGCGGGCGACGATCAGCACGTCCGGCCGCGGGATCGCGCCGCCGGCCGGCAGCGCGTTGAAGCCGCGGATGGCGGCGGCGATCTCGTCGGCCGCGCCGTCGCCCTGCACGCGCACCGGCCAGACCAGCACGGGGCGCGGGAACCGGTCTTCCAGCCGGTGCAGGATGTCGCGGATCACCGCGCCGGTCGGCGAGGTCACCACGCCGACGACCTGCGGCAGGAACGGGATCGCCCGCTTGTGCTCGGCCGCGAACAGACCCTCGGCCGCCAGCGCGCGCTTGCGCTCCTCCAGCAGCGCCATCCAGGCGCCGATGCCGGCCGGCTCGAGGCTCTCGATGACGATCTGGTACGAGGACTTGCCGGGAAACGTCGTGATCTTGCCGGTGGCGACGACCTCGAGCCCCTCCTGCGGCTTCTGCCGCAGGCGATTGAAGGTGCCCTTCCACACCACCGCGTCGATGCGGGCGTTGCCGTCCTTGAGCGAGAAGTAGGCGTGCCCCGAGCCGTGCTGCCCGCGGAAGCCCGAGATCTCGCCGCGCAGCCGCACGTGCCCGAACGCGTCCTCCAGGGTACGCTTGAGCGCCGAGGCGAGGTCGCCCACCGACCATTCCGGCTGGTTGGCGACCAGCACGGCCGCGGGCGGGACGTCCGCGGCCGGCGGCGACCTGCGGGGGGCGGGGGGCGGGACGAGGGCCATGGCGAGAGTGCTATGCGGACGCGGCGCCGAGGTCAAAGGCCGCCGCGCGACGGTGGATCCGGTGCACGACGCCCGCCTTCGTGCGAAACGGCCCTTTCCCCGCTCCCGGATTTCGGGAACATCCTGATCGCATGAACATCCTTCTCATCGGCAACGGCGGCCGCGAGCACGCCCTCGCCTATGCCCTCGCGAAAAGCCCGCTCTGCACCCGGCTGCTCACGGCGCCGGGCAATCCCGGCACCGCGCAGCACGGCGAGAACCGGCCGGAGCTGAACGTCGCCGACCATGGCGCGGTCCGCAGCTTCTGCGAGGCCGAGCGCATCGGCCTCGTAGTGATCGGGCCCGAGGCGCCGCTGGTCGCCGGCCTCGTGGACGACCTGACGCGGGCCGGCATCCGCGCCTTCGGCCCGACGAAGGCCGCCGCGCAGCTCGAAGGCTCGAAGGGCTTCACCAAGGAGCTGTGCACCGAGCGCGGCATCCCGACGGCGGGCTACGGCCGCTTCGCCGCGCTCGATCCCGCCCTCGCGCACGTGCGCGCCGCGGGCGCCCCGATCGTGGTGAAGGCCGACGGGCTCGCCGCCGGCAAGGGCGTCACCGTCGCCGAGACGGTGGAGCAGGCCGAGGGCGCGCTGCGGGCGCTGTTCGCGGAGGCGGGCGCGGAAGTCGTGATCGAGGAATGCCTGTTCGGCGAAGAGGCGAGCTTCTTCGCCCTGTGCGACGGCACGCGGGCGATTCCGATGGGCACGGCGCAGGACCACAAGCGGGTCTTCGACGGCGACCGCGGTCCCAACACCGGCGGCATGGGCGCGTATTCGCCGGCGGGCATCGTCACGCCGGCGATCGAGCGGACCGTGATGGAGACGATCATCCAGCCGACGCTCGACGGCATGCGCGCGCGCGGCACGCCGTTCACCGGCATCCTCTATGCCGGCCTGATGCTGACCGCGGACGGCCCCAAGCTCATCGAGTACAACACCCGCTTCGGCGACCCGGAGGCGCAGGTGCTGATGCCGCGGCTCGCCTCCGACCTCGTGCCGGCGCTGCTCTCGGCCTGCGACGGCGACCTCACCGGCGTCTGCCTGGAATTCGACGCCTCGCGCGCGGCGCTGACCGTGGTGATGGCGGCGGCCGGCTATCCCGGCACGGTGGTGCGCGGCTCGACGATCCGCGGCATCGCCGATGCCGAGCGCGACGGCGCCCTGGTGTTCCAGGCCGGGACCCGGGCCGAGGGCGAGGCCATCCTCGCCGACGGCGGCCGGGTGCTGGCGGTCACCGCGCTCGGCGACAGCGTGCTGGAGGCGCAGGCCCGCGCCTACGCGGCGGTCGCCCGGATCGACTGGCCGGAAGGGTTCTGTCGCCGCGACATCGGCCGGCGCGCCGTCGCCCGCGAGGTCGCCGGCCACGGCATCTGACCGTTTGCGACCGGGCGAGGCGGGTGTGTCCCGCGTCGCCAGATCGCAAACTAACGGCCGAGGGCGTAGAGGGCGATCGCGGCGGCGTTCGAGACGTTGAGGCTGCGGATCTCGCCGGTGAACGGGATCTTGGCGAGCACGTCGCAGCAGGCGCGGGTGCGCTCGCGCAGCCCCTTGCCCTCGGCGCCGAGCACGATCACCGCCGGCCGCGTCGGGGTCAGCGTGTCGAGGCCGGTCTCGGCGTCGGAATCGAGGCCGATGCGGGTGAAGCCCTGCGCGCCGAGGGCGATCAGGGCCTCGGCGAGGTTGCGCACCACCAGGAACGGCACGTGCTCCAGGCCGCCGGAGGCGGATTTCGCCAGCACGCCGGTGGCGCCCGGCGCATGGCGCGCGGTCGTGACGATGCCTGTGACGCCGAAGGCCGCGGCGGTACGCACGATCGCCCCGACATTGTGCGGATCGGTGATCTGGTCGAGCGCCAGCAGCAGCGCGTCGGCCGGCAGCGCGTCGAGGCCGGGCGAGGCGAGGGGTTCCGCCTCGAGGTAGAGGCCCTGGTGCACCGCATCCGCCCCGAGCAGCCGGTTGATGTCGGACGGCCGCACCAGCTCGGGCTCGATCCGCAGGGTGCCCAGCTCCTCCACGAGGCGCGCGGCGCCGTTCTCGGTGGCGAGCAGCCGGTGCAGGATCCGCTCGGCATTGCCCATCGCCTGCACCACCGGGTGGAACCCGTAGATCACCGCGGCGCCCTCGTGCGCCGGCTGCGGCCCGGCCGGCCGCGGCCGCTGACCGTAGGCGGGCTTGCCGAAGCCGGGTTTTCCGAAAGCGGGTCTTCCGAAGCCGGGCTTGGCGTAACCCGGCTTGCCGTGGCTCGACTTGCCGAAGCCGGGCTTCCCATACCCTGGCTTGCCATGATCGGCCTTGCCGAAGCCGGGCTTTCGCACCTCGGACCCGGTCGGCCGCCCGCCGTCGCCGCCGTCATCGCTCTCGCTCGCCATCCGCTCAACCATTCCAGACCCGTGCTGCGCGCGACCGCGCAGGAAAACAGCGCCCCGCCAAGGCGCGCGAAGCGGCAGCGTTAGCACGGGCGGGGCGAAGTTGCCGCACCCGCCCGGCGCCGCCATCCCGCTCCATCCGCGACAAACCGGCCCGCGCCCGCCGCCGCCGCACAAGCCGCGATCCGCCCGTTGCCCTCCGCCCGTGGCCCGACTATAGAAACCTCGGCCCAGCGCCAGCGCCCTTCGTCTATCGGTTAGGACGTCAGCCTTTCACGCTGAAGAGGCGGGTTCGACTCCCGCAGGGCGCGCCATTTGCGTACAAAACTGCGAACACCGGGTACGTCTGCGCCACCGGCTCCGGTTATGGCAGTTTCCAGGCTCTCCTTGTCGCCGACGATGCGGATCACGTCCGCTGCGACCTCCACCCGGTCGACGATCGCCTGAAGCCACGCCTTTCGAAACGGGATCTCGCCCGACGTAACGTGCTCGCGCATCAGACGCCCGAAGCGCTCGATCGTTTCAAGGCTGATCTCGGCAGAGCCCGGGCTGGTATCACGGATCCGGCCAAGCGCAGCCTTCGCTAGATCCCGTTCCGCCCGCAAAGCGGAGAGCCGCTCCTGCAGGAGGTCGTCCGGCTCGTCCTCACCGTTTTCCACGAGCCGGTAAAGCCGCCGCAGCTTCTCCTCCGCCAGCGTGAGTTCGCTGCGCAGCGCAGCCACACGGCCGTCGACCTCCGCCGCACGCTCGGCTCTGAGCGCCCAGAGCGATGCCAAAGTCGCCCGCAAACGCTCGGGCTGCAGCAGTTCGGCCACGAGGTGGTCGGTGACGAGCGTATCGAGCGTAGCCATTCGGATCGAGCGGCCCGAGCAGCCCGTCGCCCCCTGACGCGCCTTCGTCGAGCAGCTGTAGTAGGTGTGCACCTTCTTCGATTTCGAGGTCCCGGTCCGCATGGTCATCGCGCCGCCGCAGCTTGTGCACGTCGCAAGTCCAGTGAGCAGGATCGGACCCGTCACCACCCGCGGCGGCGTAACACGCGGATTGTGCGCCTTCAGCGTCGTCTGCACTGCCTCGAAGACGTCAAGCGTAATGATCGGCGGCACGGCGACGGCGATGTGCTCCGCCTTCGGCTTTTCCTGCAGCGTCTTCGAGCAGTACTTATTGAAGCTCCACTCGCCGACGTAGATCCGGTTCGTCAGGATGCGGTGGATCGTAGCCACGCCGAATCGTGCACCGGCACGCGTGCGGTAGCCTCGCTCGTTCAGATAGCAGCAGATCGCTTTCACCCCGAGCGGACCCGACTGCCCGTCGCCATGCCGGTAGAGCCGAAAGATCAACCGGACCGTCTCGGCCTCGACCGGGTCGACGATCGCCCGCTTCTTCATCCGGCTGCCGCGCCGCTCGACCTCCTCAAGCGTGTAGCCGAGCGGCAGCTTGGAGCCGTTGTAGAAGCCCTGACGCGCGTTCTCGTTCATCGCGCGCTGGACGTGCTTGCTGTTCTCGTGGCTGCTGTACTCGTCGAAGAGCGCGAACATTTGGCGCATCATCTCGGCAGCGGGATCGTCGCCGAGTTCCTGGGTGATCGAGACGAGCCGCACCCCGACCTTGGCGAGGCGGCGCACATATATCTCCATCCCCAACGCATCGCGGAAGAAGCGGGAGAGGGAGTGCACCACGATGACGTCGTAGGGGCGGTCGCCGTCCTCGGCTCGAGCGATCATGGCCTGGAAGGCGGGACGGTTGTCGGCGAGGGCAGAGGCTCCGGGTTCGACATGCTCGGCGATGACGGGCCAGCCGTGGGCGGCACAGTAAGTTTGTACCGATTTGCGCTGATCGGGGATGGAGAGATCGCTCTCGGCCTGCCGGCCCGTCGAGACGCGCAGGTAGACGCAGGCGCGCAGTTGTCCGTCGCGTGCGGGCAGCGGACGGTTCGAGCGCTTGATCAGTTTCATGGTTCGAACCTCGCAGACGGCTGCGGCAGGGTGAGTCGGCGGCGGAGACAGGCAAAGCCGGGATGCGCCATGATCCACAGGCCTGTCGCCACGCTCTGGGCAGGCGGGGCTTCGGCCGGCAGGGTCGGGGGGCGTGCGAGCGTCATCGCGATAAGTCGCGCAGAAGCGCGGTGATCGCGTCACCGAGGAAGGTCTCGATCACGTCGAGCTCGGCCCATGTGACCGGCACCGGGCGCGGGAGATCGTTCACGACCTGAGGCGGATCAGGATCGCGTCTGGGCACACGTCCGCGTTTGCGCTGACGGGACAGCGGCGCGGGCGCATCGGTGCCGAAGTGGGCTCCCCGACCTTTGACAGGTGCTCCGGCGGCCGGGGACTTCAGCGATGTCTTGGCGCCGGCTACCGCGCCCGATGTCATCCGTGCCGGCGTCGACGCACCTGGGGTACGCGCCACCGGCGGAGCGGAGGGTCGATACACCACGAAGCACGTGAGGTCCCACGCCGACCGGCAGCCTACGCATCCAGGGCTAGCCGCCGGCCAGCGTGGGTCAGTTTCTTCACCTTCCCCGGCGCGACACGACGCGTCCACCAAAAGACGAACCGCCGTGTACGGCTAAGATTCCTCGAAACTTGAGCAAGCGCAAGCGGTCGATTGAGCTTTACGCAGACCGCATCGGCTGAGCGGTTGAGTTTCGAGGAGCTCTGGCGCGACCGGGCAGCTCAGTGTAGGCGGCCAGCACTCTCGGATTCCACAATCTATGTGGGTGGGCAGCCAGGATTCACACCCAGCGCAAGGTCGACCCAGCCGCGTAACTGGGGCAGATCACCGGGCGGTGGCGTTTTGCGGTTTGGCTCGGGCGTGATTCAACATGCGGCATGGCGCTGCCGGATCCCGATGGTTTGGATGCCCTTTCGCTGAGCGAGCTTCGCGGGCTTGTCGTGGGCCT
>NZ_JAKSYF010000117.1:0-3186 GCF_022829745.1 Methylobacterium sp. E-016 | reverse complement strand
CTGCGCCAAGCTCGACGTCTCGTTCTTCCGATACCTCGGCGATCGCCTCGGCATCCCAGACAGCGCAACCGTCCCGCCCCTGCCGGACCTTGTCAGAAACGCCGCAACAGCATGACCGCCCGGTGATCTGCCCCGGTTACTTGGGTGAGCGGCAAGCATCGCGGGCGTTGGGAGAGTGTCTGACGCTCACCCAGGAACCCCGATGTGGACGCCCGCCGCCCGCGCCGAGCTTGCGCGCGAGAGCCTGCCCTACGCAACCAATCTCAGCGATGCCGAGTGGGCGGTGCTTGCGCCGCTTCTGCCTGCGCCGTCCACACAGGCCGCCCATGGCGCCGGCCCCTGCGCGCGGTCTTCGACGGCATCCTGTACGTCCTGCGGACAGGATGCGCGTGGCGGCATCTGCCACTGGACTTCCCGCCGTGGAGCACGGTGCATCGCTGGTTCTTGCGTCTCTCGCAGACAGGCGTGTTCGAGCGCCTCGCTCATGCCCTCACGATGGCTGACCGTGAGCACGTCGGACGTGAGGCCTGCCCGACCGGCTGTGTCGTCGATGCGCAAGCTGCCCGCTCGGGTGGCGTGGGGGTGGCCGGCGAACGCGGTTACGATCCGGCCCGGCGGGTCGTCGGGCGCAAACGCCACGCGCTGACGGATACAGACGGGCGCCTGCTCGTGGCTGCGGTCTCACCCGCTGACCTGCACGACAGCCACGGCGCGATTGCCCTGCTTCGAGCCTCGCGCGGACTGTTTCCCTTCCTAGCCCACCGCTTTGCCGACCGTGCCTATCGAGGCGAGCGTGTTGGCGCGGCCACGACCATCACGGTCGAAATTGTCGAACCCAAGGAGGGCCAGAAGGGCTTTGCGGTGCAGCCCAGGCGGTGGGTCATCGAGAGGACGCTCAGTTGGATCGCCCGCTGCCGCAGGTTGGCTCGCGACCACGAGGCTACCCCGTCCTCTGCGCTCGCCTTCTTCGTCCTCGCCGCAGCCATGATCCTCGTCAGACGGATCGCCCGAGCTTTATGAAACAGGGTCTAACGGCTAACGGCTGTCCAGGAGCCGTCAGTTCATTCTGCAGATAAAACCGGCTCATTTATAAGCTCATGAAGAGCTTGAGCTAAGAACTCGCCTCTCTCATCCTCGGATAGGCAAAGGACTGGGTGTCCTTGCCGCTTTTCGCGATCGGTGAAGGCCTCATCCCAGGCGCGATCGTCCTGATTATGAGCGATGAAGTTTCGCTTGGCTCGTGCCAGCACTTCTGCTTCTGTTGGCGCACTCATTGGTTGTTTCCTAGCAAGATCAAAGAACCATCCACTGTAAGCACTACCCATGCCAAGCCAGCACAAGAACCACTTCTACTACCCGATCGATCGGCCAATTCATTCTATTAAGCGCTAACTACAATGCTCCGATAGGCTTACGCCGTGGCGTACCAATTTCGGTTAGCCCAAGGCCATTAGACAAGTTGCGTAAGACTTCAATAGGAAAACCGCCATCCTCCCCTCGCTCAATGCTCTCAATGATGCTCTGCTCGATCCCGAGCAATCGCGCTGTATCAGGTATAGCCAAACCCATTCCAGTACGGGCTAAGGCTGCATGGATAGTGAGATTTTTGAGAAGCCTCAATCGGCCGTCCGCCATCTGTTCCATGCAAACTGCATGTCTCCGCCTGCAAACCATTGCGCCAACTCCGCGCCACGATAGCGTGGAAAGCTCACAATCATCAACACCTAGGGTTGAAACCCAGTGCTGCATTGCACGCGTCGGTCCGCCTAGGAAGACAAGTGCCATGCCTAGATCAAGGTCGGCAATTTCATAGATATATAGTGTTTATCCGTTTCTTCACGAAGATTTTTTTGATAAGTATTTCAATAACTTAAAATGGTAAGAAGTCATTAAATGATCAAGATTATAATTGGGATACGGATTTTTACGGCTGCTTATGACAATCCGATCGCCCTTCGCCCGCCTTGGACGCTTGACCCACTCGGCGCGTTCGCTGACGGCATTCAACCTCGCCTGCGTGGCCGGTCTCTGCAGCGTGTCCGCCGTAATGTTGTGGGACATGCGAGAGGATGCGACCCGCCGGACAGAGATCACGTCCCGTAGCCTGCTGCAGGTGCTGGAGCGCGATATCGCCCGCAATATCGAGCTTTATGGCCTATCGTTACAGGCGGTAGTCGACGGTATGAAGCGAACGGACGTGGCACAGGCCTCGCCCGAACTCCGTCACATGATCCTTTTCGATCGTTCGGCAACCGGCCTTGGGTTCGGTTTCATCATGGTGTTGAACGCGGCCGGCGATGTCATTCTCAATTCTCAGTCGGTCACGCCACGTACCCTGAACCGAGCAGATGGCGAGTATTTTCAGTACTTCTCTACTCACAGCGATGATGGACTACATATCAGCCCCCCAGCTATCTCCCGCTTGACGGGGCAGTGGGTGGTCATGCTGAGCCGTCGCCTGTCGAACCCGGATGGATCGTTTGCCGGTGTTGTTACCGGGGCCATCCATCTCGACTACTTCCGCGGCTTGTTCGCTGCCGCGGGCGTAGCCCGTATCGGTACCGTAACCTTGTACGGACCGGGCGGATCGATCCTAATGCGCGAGCCATTCGACCAGCAACTGCTTGGTAAGAGCGTTGCTCAACAGCCAAGCTATCGCCAGATCATGGCTCGGCAAAAAGGCAGCTTCACCGGTCCAGCGATGGTTGGGGAGGGCGAGCGCCGCTTCGAGTTTACCCACGTTAGCGACCAACCTCTCCAACTCAGCACTGCGATCCCACCGACAGATATCTATGCAGATTGGTGGCAAAAGGCTCTGACTCTCGGAGGAGCCGTACTGTCCCTTTGTGCAGCCACCATGAGCCTGACGTGGTTGTTCCGTCGCGAACTCGATCGGCGGCAAAGTGCCGAGATTGCTACGAGCGCCCTGAACGTCGAGCTTGAACTGTTGGCAACGACGGATGGGCTGACCGGCTTGTCCAATCGTCGCCGCTTCGACGAGGTCCTGGCTCGGGAGTGGTCGCGCGCGGTGCGAACCTCACAGCCGCTCTCGCTGATCCTGCTGGATGCAGACTCCTTCAAGGGGTTCAATGACCGTTACGGGCATCAGAGAGGCGATGAAGCCTTGAAGCTCATCGCTCGGGCGATTGAAGCCGTCATCGGCCGTTCTGGTGATACCGGCTACCG
>NZ_JAKSYF010000114.1:0-1400 GCF_022829745.1 Methylobacterium sp. E-016 | reverse complement strand
CAACGGCAGCGGATTGGGCTGGCGCGCGCCATCTACGGTAATCCGTCCTTGGTGGTGCTCGACGAGCCGAATTCGAACTTGGACGCCTTAGGGGAGGCCGCTCTGGCGCAGGGGTTGCAGGCGCTCAAAGACCGCGGCGCGGCCTGTGTGCTGATCACGCACAAGGCCAACATCCTGACGCTGGTGGATTACATCCTGGTTCTGAAGGATGGAACTGTCTCGACCTTCGGCCCGCGTGACACTGTGCTGAAGCCACACGCTGCGCAGCGGGGCAGCGCCCCAGATGCGCCGCAGCAAATCCCCAGTCACCTTAGAGCGGCCGGATGAGCGGAATGCGATCCGACCTTTCTGTCACCGTGCCTGCGTCTGCGGATGAGGCGCAAGTGGTACGCACCAGCAAGCGGACCCCCCTTCGACGGGCGTTGAGCCGTCAGCGTGCCGCGTTTCTGCATGCTGGGCTGATCAGTCTGTTTCTCAGCGTGTCCGTTCTCACCGGCAGCATCTTTGTTGAGCAGGTCAATGACCGTGTGCTGCTGCACCGGCATCTCGTCACGTTGGTCATCCTCTTTCTTGTGCTCGTGGTGCAATTGGCGATCGCTGGGCTGTTGTCGAAGCTGCGCGACTCCATCCTAGAGCGCGTTGGCCTTCAGATCGATGCCGAGTTGAGGCCCACCCTGTTCGGCCGGAAGGTTCGAGCTGCGATTGGCGCTCGCATCCCACACGCCGGTGGCGGGCTCGCGGACCTTGACCTGATACGAAACTTCGTCTCCGGAAGCGGCGTGTCGAGCATGTATGATGCTCTGACGATCCCAATCTATCTGGCTGCCTGTTTCGCCATGCATGTCTGGCTCGGCGCCTTCGCAACATTTGGCTTGTGTCTGGTGGTTCTGCTGGCGGTTGTGCAAGCAGCTCTGAGGACACGCCCGAAAGCGGGACATGCGGCGTCGGGGGCCCACGGCGCTGCCCTCGCCGACACGTTTAAGAACATCGAGGCTGTCCAAGCGCTCGGGATGCGGGAAGTGTTTCGCAATCGATGGCTTCTTGCGCATCGGCAAAGCCTGCGGGAGCAAGCTGCCCTTGAGGACGGTGTTGCCCTTGTCTCGTCTGCAGCGCGGTTCCTAACGAGCGCCTTTGGAGGGCTCTGTATGGCGCTGGGGGCTTACCTGGCCATCCAGGGCGAGATTTCACCCGGCAACGTCATCGGCGTGATGCTGATCGCTGGCAAGTTGCTCCAGCCCGTGGCCGGTGTGACCGCCGAATGGCCCTCATTTTTGCGGGCGCGTCAGGCGTATGGGCGGCTTCAGGCTCTGTTCCGGGCTGCGGAGGCAGGCCCCCAGCGTCTGTCTCTGCCTCGGCCGAAGGGGCAGGTTGAGGTGACCTCGCTGGCTGTGACGGCGCCA
>NZ_JAKSYF010000058.1:0-195854 GCF_022829745.1 Methylobacterium sp. E-016 | reverse complement strand
AAGGCTGTCGAGCGGGCGCCCGCGCAGGGCCTCGATCACCGCCGGGGTCACGTCCACCAGCTCGTAGCGCGCCAGCAGCCCCTCCGGCGTCGACAGCTCCGCCCCCGCCTCCACGGCACGCGCCGTCGGACCCGAAGCCGGGAGAACCGAGCAGCCGCCGACGAGGCAGGCCGTCAGCGCGAACAGCGCCGTGAAACGAACCATCTTCGAACTCCCGGAGCCGTGCCCGTCTCCGTGAGACCGGCACGCAACGCCCGTATGACCCTGTCGTCTTCGTCGCGAGCCCGCGCCACCGAGGTCCGTGCCGAAGTGTCGGCGGACGACGCGCGCATGGCTGGAGCCTCGACGTTGCGCGCCAAAGCCTGCGATCGCTTTAACGACGGCTCGAGCACGCGCGCCGGACATCGCCCGGCATTGCGTCACGACCGTGGCACGGCCACGCTTGGCCCATCCGCCGACGTCGCGGCCCGGCCGATTGCGGCTCGCAGCCGGCGCCCGAGATCGTCGGCGGTGCGGTCGACCCGACGCGGCGCGGCCGGGTCGGCGTGGCCGAACCGGAACAGCGCGTAGTCGGTGGCGGTGTCGCCGAAGCCGGGCCGGCAGGTCGGCAGGGCGGGCGCGTGGTCGCCGTAGATGCAGAGCGTCGCGTTCAGGCCCGCGAGCGCGGCCACGAGGTCCTCGACCATGCGCCCGGCGGCGGCGACGTGGTGGAGGTACTGGGCGACCGGGTCGTCGATCCCCGGCAGGCGTCCCGGCTTCCAGGGGCCGTGGTTCTCCATGGTGACGCCGAACAGGAACAGCGGCCCGCGCCGTGCCGCGACCTCGGCGCGCACGCGCTCGCCGAAGGCCGCATCGCCGACATAGGGTCCAACGCGGGGCGCGTCGCCGAACGCCTCCTCCATCACGAGGGTGTCGAAGCCGAACGCCTCCATGACGCGGGCGCGCTGGAAGAAGTCGCGGTGGAACGGGTGGACGAAGGTGGTCGCGTAGCCGTTCCGCCGGGCCGTCCGGGCGAGGCTGCCCGGCTCGTTCCCGCGCGAGGCGAGATAGGGGTCGAACACGCCGAAGCCGAGATCGCACGCGCCGCGCCCGGTGAGCACGGCGTGCTCGGTCCGCATGGTGTAGGCGCCGTGCGCCGGCACCCGCAGGCGGCCGTGCTCGCTGGCGCGCGCCCGGATCAGGTCCATCAGCGGCAGGTGCGGTCCGCCGAGCCGTTCGGGGTCGAGGAAGGATTCGAGCTGGATCACCACCACGACGTCGTCGCCCGGCGGCTGCGCGATCGCGGGCGCTGCGACGGCCGCGGGGCCGCCGCGCTCGCTCCGCCACCGCAGCGCGTAGGCGATCAGGCAGGCGGGCAGGCCGTAGCGGGCGAGGTCGGCTTCGAGCTCCGGCCGCGGGAACCACCGGGCGACCCGGCCGGCGAGCGGCCCGCGATCGGCGGCGACGAGCAGGGCGGCGAGGCCGAGCGGCAGGCCCAGGACGGCGGCCAGGGCCCCGCCGGCGGAGGCGGGCAGCAGGCTCGGCTCGATCCGGTACCACAGCGCGACGCCGGCCAGCCCGAGCAGGAGCGGCACGGCGATCCGCGGGCTGGCGACCGGCGGCACGTAGTAGAGCTGCGGATGGCGCGGCACCTGCGGCAGCAGCGCGAAGTCGCTGAACACCAGCGGCTCGCCGATCACCGCGCGTTTCAAGTGGCTGACGAGGTGGAGGATCGCGACGGTGAGCACGCAGCTCGACGCGGCGAGCCACGGGCGCCACGAGAACACGAACCAGAACAGCAGGATCAGCCCGTAGGCGCCGAGCCGGATGGTGAGGTCGCCGGGCCTGCGGCTCGCGCGCCCCGGCACGTCGCCGAAGCGGAACTCGATCGCGAGGCAGAGGACGAAGGCGACCACCGTCGCGAGGAGGAAGGACATCGTGCTCGGCTCAACCTTGCCCGGGCTTCCGGGTGACGGGCTTGCCGCCGGACGCGACGCCGCGCCGGGCGCGCAGGGCCCGCACGATCGGGTTCAGCAGGCGGTAGCGCGCCCGCATGCCGAAGCCGGCGAGCCGGCCGAGCGCGAGGGCGCTCGGGGGCGCTGCGGCGCGGGCGGCGCTGAGGCGGTCGAGCAGCTGCTCGGGGCCGCACGGCTTCATCGCCACCGGATCGAGGTAGCGCGGATACAGGATCAGCGCGCCGGCGACGAGCTGGTCGAGGGCGAGCGTCCGGCCGCGGTCGGCGCCGGGCGCGAGATCCTCGGTGAGGCCCCAGCCGGCATAGAACGGCCGCCCGTGCGTCGCGACGCTCAGGCCCCGGATCAGCGCCTCGAAGCCGGCGAGCGAGGTCATCGTCTCGACGTGGTGCACCCGGTCGAGCAGGTCGACGATGCTCAGGCCCGAGACGATCCGGTCGGCGAGCCCCAGGGCCTCGGCTTCGGGGATCGCGCCGGGGCGGAACCCGGCCTCCACGTCGGGATGCGGCTTGTAGAGCAGGAAGGCGTCCCGGTTGCGCGCCCGCGCCGCCTGCAGCAGCGCCCGGTTCGAGCGCACGTTCGGCGAGCCGTAGCGGACCGAGGCGTCGTCCTCGACCTGGCCCGGCACCAGCACGATCCGCCGGTCCGCCGGCCACGCGCCCGCGGCGACCGTGAGGCCGACATTGTACTTGCTCAGGCGCCGCGCGACGATCGTCTCGCGCAAGGACTTCGCCCGGGTGACCAGGGCGTCGGAAAATTCGGCTTCGGCCAGGATCCGCGAGAGACGGCTCTCGCGCCGCGGATCGTAGTAGATGCCGCGATCGTCGACCACGATCGAGGCGCCGGGCTGCAGGCTCGCCCCGAGGCCGACCGAGCGCAGGAAGCCGTCCTCGACCCTCGCCAGCGGCAGGCCGGCCTCCGCGCAGGCCGCCTCCAGGGCCTCCGGCGCGCGCGTCGCCCAGGCGAGCACCTGCCCGTCGTGGCGCTTCGCGGCGGCGACCGCGGCGGCGACGGTCATGGTGTGGATCGGCGTGCCCTTCGGGCCGACGGCGAAGGCGTCGAGCGCCGGCCGCTTCCAGCGCGAGATGCCGACGTAGACGACGCGCCGCGCGTTCTCGGAAAACCGCGCCCGGAGCCAGGCGACACGCTCGGCGCAGGCCGCGCGGTCGATCGGCGCCCGCGTCCAGGGGTCGAAATGGTGAAGGCCCGGCGTCTCGCGCCCTCCGACTGGCTCGCCGGCCAAGGTCAGGATCAGGCTCGAGAACCCGGTCTCGGCGCTGTCGTAGGGGCTGAGCAGTGGCCCGGGCGCCACGACGAGCGGGGGACGGCCGGCGAGCCGCAGCAGCCGGGCGGCCGGCCCGTCGCGCCAGACGACGGCGCGGCCGCGAAGGCCGGGCGCGCCGAAGCGGCTGCCGGTGGCGGCCTCGATCTCGGCGCGCAGCAGCCGGATCGTGCGGCCGACGGGAAACAGCGTGTCGGGAAGGATCGGGCGCATCACCATTTCGGTCGAGGGCTCCGGGCCGGGCGGGTCGCGCGGCGGCGCCCGGCATCGCCTGCCGGGATCCCGCGACCCATCGTGAGGGCCGAGCGACGGGTCGCGCCGGCCTCGACGCGTTCCTGCCCGGACCCGCGGGCTTTAGCCCAATTCATCCGCGGCAGGCGAATGCTTCCTGGGGCGGGCGGATGAGCCGGACATGAAGGGACACCCCCCGGACATATCGCCGCCGCGATTGGCTCCTAGCTCGTTACCCGTTCGGGGCCGGCCGCGACGGCGTTGCGGGACGGCCACGGCCCGGCGGAATCGTGCGGGGCGGAACGGCTCCGGATTGCCGGGCCGCCTCGGCCGTGCGACCCGTGGTGGCTGCCCCGTCCCGTCCGCTGAAGGTACAGAGCGCTCCGGAATGCTTCAGCCTCGCCCAGATTCCGTCGATGCGAGCCCGGCGACGTTCCTCTTCCTCCAGGGCCTCGCCTCGACCTTCTTCTCCGATCTCGGCGGCGCCCTGGCCGCCCGCGGGCATCGGGTGCGGCGGATCAACTTCTGTCCCGGCGACTGGCTGTTCTGGCGCGGCGACGCGGACCATTACCGCGGCACCCGGCCCGGCTGGGAGCGCTGGCTCGACGCCTACGTCGCCACCTACGGCGTGACCGACATCGTCCTGTTCGGCGATTGCCGCCCCTATCACGTCGTCGCGCGCGCCGTCGCGGTCGCCCGCGGCCTGCGCGTCCACGTGTTCGAGGAGGGCTACATCCGCCCGAACTGGATCACCTGCGAGCTCGGCGGCGTGAACGGGTACTCGACCCTTCCGAAGACCGCCGAGGGCGTCCGGGCGCTGGCGCGCCGCCTGCCGCAGCCCGGCCGCGCGATGCCCTCGACCGGCGACATGGCCCTGCGCAGCATCTGGGACGTCGGCTACAACGTCGCCAACGTCTGCTTCCCCTACCTTTACCCGCGCTTCCGCAGCCACCGCCCGACGCATATCGCGATGGAATATGCCGGCTGGATCAAGAAGTTCTCCCGCCGCGGCCGGACCAGGCGCGAGGCCGCCCGCTGCAACGAGATCTACAACGCGGTCGGCTGCGACTACTTCCTGCTGCCGCTCCAGCTCGACAGCGACTACCAGATCCGCGTGCACTCCCCCTTCCTCGGGGTCGAGGGCTTCATGGACCGGGTGATCAAGTCCTTCGCAGAGGCCTCGCAGGCGCCGACCCGCCTGCTGGTGAAGCTCCACCCCCTCGATGCCGGCCTGATCAACTGGCGCAAGTTCGCCCGCGCCTCGGCCCGCCGCCACGGCGTGAGCGAGCGCCTCGACTTCATCGACGGCGGCGAGCTGCCCAGCCTGATCGCCGGCGCCCGCGGCGTGGTGATCGTCAACAGCACCGTCGGCATGCTCTCGCTGGAGATGGGCCGGCCGACGATGGCGCTCGGCACCGCGATCTACAACATGCCCGGCCTCACCCATCAGGGCGACATCGACGGGTTCTGGACCGCACCGACCGCTCCGGATCTCGGCCTGATGTCGGATTTCCGCCGCGTGGTGCTGCACCGGACGCAGGTGAACGGCGGCTACTTCTCCAAGGCCGCCATCGCCCGCGCCGTCGCCGCGACGGTCCCGCGGATGGAGGCGGCGCTCCCCGACGCCCGGGTCGCGGCCGCCCGGACGATCCGCGAGGGCGAGGCCGATGCCGGCCGTCTCGCCGAGGTGTATTGATTCGGCCGACCGGCGCGCGGTAGCACCCGGATCATGCCCCACATCCTGATCACCGGCGCGTCGAGCGGCATCGGCGCGGCGCTCGCCCGCCGCTATGCCCTGCCCGGAAACCGCCTGACCCTCAACGCCCGCGACCGCGGCCGCCTCGAAACGGTGGCCGCCGCGTGCCGCGCCCGCGGCGGCGCAGCGACGGTCGTGCCCCTGGACCTGCGCGACCGCAAGGCGGTCCGCGCCTGGATCAGGACCCTCGACGGGGATGACCCGATCGACCTCGTGATCGCCAATGCCGGCGTCAACGGCGGCCATCCGACCGGCGAGGTCGAGAGCGAGGACGTCGCCTTCGAGACCCTCGACATCAACCTCGTTGGCTGCCTCAACGTCGTGCTGCCCTGCGTCACCGCCATGGCGGCCCGGGGGCGCGGGCAGATTGCCCTGATCTCCTCGCTCGCCGCCTACGCGCCGCTCGCCGACGCCCCATCCTACAGCGGCACCAAGGCGGCGCTGGTCGCGCATGGGCAGGCCCTGCGCGCCAAGCTCGCGCCGAGGGGCGTGCGGGTCAACGTGGTGATGCCGGGCTACGTGAAGACGCCGATGGGCGGCCAGCTCAAGGGCTGGCGGCCGCTCGAGATGAGCGCCGATCAGGCCGCCGAGCGCATCGCCCGCGGGCTGGTGCGCAACCGGGAGATCGTCACCTTCCCGAGCGTGCTCTTCCACCTCGCCCGGGCCGGCCTCGTCGCACCGGAATTCCTGCGCACCGCCGCCATGCGCGCCTTCCGCTTCCAGCTGCGGCCGCGCCGCTGATGCCCAAGCCCAGCATCGCGCTCTTCGCGCTGGAAGCGCTGCCGAACGCGCGTGCGGTGCGCCGGTTCGTGGCCGACCACGCCGCGGAGATCGCCTTCGTCGGCCTGTCGAACGCCGAGCGGCCCTCGACCGGCGGCCTCGTCGGGCAGGTCCGGCGCCATCTCGCCCGCTCCGGGCCGGCCTTTCTGCCCTACCTCGCGGTGAATTTCGGCCTGCCCGACCTGCTCCGCCCGGTCGCGCCGCTGACCCAGCGCATCGCCGGCACCACCGGCTCGCCCGAGGCGACGCCGCTCGCGACCCTGTGCCGGCGGCACGGCATCCCGACGCTGACGGTCGACGACGTCAACGGTGCCGACGTCGCCGATCTCCTGCGGCGGCACGGGCCGGACCTGATCGTCACCTTTCACTTCGACCAGATCCTGGCGGGCGAGACGATCGCGCGGGCGCGGCTCGGTGGCCTCAACGTCCATCCCGGCCTGCTGCCGCGCCATCGCGGGCCGGTGCCGACGATCCATGCGCTGGCCGAGGGGCCGGACGCCTTCGGCGTGACGGTCCACCGGCTCGCCGTGGCGATCGATGCCGGCGCGATCCTCGAGCAGGCGCCGGTCGCGCTGCCCGCGGACGTGACTGCGACCCGCGCCGCCGTGCTGCTGCACGAGCACGGCCGGAACCTGCTCGATGCGGTGCTGGCCGATATCGCCCGCGACGGCGCGGTGCCGGAAGGCCGCACCGTGCCGGTGCTGCCCTATTGCCCGTTCCCGGATGCCGGCTTCCTCAAGGCGATGCGCCGCCGGGGCCGCTATCTCACCGATGTCGGCGACCTGCGCGAAGCCCTGAGCCTGTCGGCGCGCGGCGCTTGATACGGCGGCCTAGGTGATGCGGCGGACCGGAGCGCGCCGGTAGGCGACGCGGGCCAGAACCACGGCGCCTCCGAGCTGCAGGAAGCCGTTCTCGGCGAGGTCGGACGGCGCCAGGTGCCAGTGGACCAGCCCGCGCGTGAGCGCGTTCAGGGCCATGAGGACGAGGCAGAAGGCGGCGGCGGCAAGCAGCGCGGCGACGAAATCGGGCATGGCTCGGCATCCCACTCTCGGACGATGCCGGCCGCCGCAAGAACCGCGCCGGTCGCGTCAGGCCGTCGCCCGCATCGACGCCCGCTCGCCGAAGGTCGAGAACCAGGCGGCCAGTCCCGGTCGGCTCGCGCGCCAGCCGAGCTCGGCGAAGCGCAGGTCGAGGTAGCCGAGGGCGCAGGCGAGCGCGATGGTGCCGATGTCGACGCCCGCGAGCGACGGCGCCTGCGTCTCGAACCAGTCGAGGGCGCTGACGATCTTGGCGGTCTGCCCGTCCATCCACGCCTGCGAGCGCTCGGATTCGGGTCGCGCGGTCAGCTCGTAGCGGATCAGCAGGGCGGCATCGAGCACCGCGTCGGCGGTCGATTGCAGGTTCAGCGCGGCCCAGCGCGCTGCGCCCGGCGCCGGGAACAGGTGGCCGCCAACGAGCGCATCGAGGTACTCGCAGATCACCCGGCTGTCGGCGATCGCCGCGCCGTCGTCGAGGATCAGGGTCGGGACCTGCGCCAGCGGATGCACGCTCAGCACGCGCCCGTCCCGGGTCACCGGGTGGACGGCGCTCGGCAGCGTCTCGATGCGCTCGGCCAAGCCGAGCTCGTGGGCCGCCACCATCACCTTGCGGACGAAGGGCGAGGTCGGGGAATGGAACAGCTTCATCGGGGTCTCGTCGGCGGAGGCGGCGCGATCAGCGCCGGGCGGCGGGTTTGGCCGGGACGGTGCCGGCCGTCGCCGCCGGCGTGACGGCGGCGGGCGGGCTCGCGCGCGGCGTCTCGACGAAGAGGCGCTTCACCGGCCAGCCGTCGGCCCAGCGCTCCATGTCGCCGAAGCGCGGATTGGTCTTCAGGCCGGTGGCGTCCTGACCGGCGAAGGCCGCGGTCGCCGCGAGGTCGAAGGTCTTCCAGAACGCGAGGTAGTCGAGGGTGTCGGCGCGGGCGTTGTTGATCTGCGCCACCAGCGTCTGCTGCTCGCCGGAGAGCGACATGTCGGCCGACCACTTGAACGGCGGCGGCTTGGTGTCCTTCGGGTCGGCCGGCAGCTTGATCGCCGCGCCGTCGAACGCGGCATCGAGCCCGGCCGGCGCCGCGAGCGTCGCGGTGAGCGCCGGGAAGCCGTGGTCGTCGGAAAGCGCGCGCATGAACAGCTTGCGCTCCGTCGGCACGGCGCTCGCCTCGCGCAGCAGCCGGCGGGCGGCCAGGTCGGCCGCGCGGGCGTCGCGATCGCCGATCAGGGCGATCAGCAGCGTCTGCGGCGCGATCTTCGCGAGATCGCCGAGCACGATGCCGCGCGACTTCGGCCCGCTGGCGATGCCGCCCGGCATCACCCCGAACACCAGCTTCGGCACGGGCAGGTCCTGCGCCTTCGCGTCGGCCGCGATGTCCATGGCGAGCGGGACGCCCGCGAGGTGGCCGATCAGCGCGACCTTCCCCAAGTCGGGCTTGCCCTCCGCGTCGGCGGCCAGCGCCTCGAAGGCGGTCTTGAGCGCGCCCTCCGCGTTGGCGACCGCATCGACGGGCCGGGTCCGGTTCACGTCCTGGAAGCGCGGGAACAGGACGAGGCAGCCGTTGCGGGTGAGATGGTCGATCCAGGCGCCGTAGCTCTGCGGGTTGGTGGCGCCCCAGCCGTGCAGGAGCACCGCGACCGGGCGCCCCTCGGCGGGGGCCGCGCCGGCGGCGTGGAACACGTAGGTCGAGGCGCCGGTGCGCCCGACCGCGCGCTTGACGATGGTGAGCTTGCGGTCGCCGACGCCGCCCGGCCCGTCGTTCGGCTGGGCCGGCGGCGCCGCGGCCGCGGCGGGCAGCACCGAGACGAGGAGGCCGAACAGGCCCGCGGCCAACGGGCCGCGATGGTCTTTCAGGAACATGGACGGCTCGATCGCTTCGAGAAGGGGGGCGGACCGCTCGCGGGCCGGCATAGCAGATTCGGCCCCCGGGGCGATGCGCCGGCCGCCTCGCGGCAGGCCCTGCACCGGGGCGGGGTTCGCACGGCGAAGCCTCAGGGTTCGAGGGCGTGCGGGACCAGCTTGCCGCCGGGGCCGATCACCGACGGCCCCGTCGACGATCCGGCCGGGCGCCCGGCCGCCTGCTCGACCCAGGCCAGGATGTCCTCGGCCCGCCACGGCTTCGGGATGAAGGTCGCCGAGACGCGCAGGTCGCTCGGCTGGTCGCCGGCATCGCCCGAGGTGAGGAGCACGCGCACCCGCGGCCACGTGACGCCGATGATCCGCGCCAGCTCGAAACCGCCGATCGGTCCCGGCGTGCGCACGTCCGAGAAGACCACGCTGACCTCGTCGCCGCGATCGTTGAGGATGGCGAGCGCCCGCTCCGCGGTCTCCGCCTCGATCACGGTGAAGCCGGTTTCCTCCAGGAGGGTCGCGGCGAGGAAGCGCTCGTCCGGTTGATCCTCCACCACGAGGATGACGGGCTTCTGTCCGGGCGGGTTCACGTCGGTCATAGCCGGGACACTCTAAGCGGGCCGGATGGTCGGCCCCTCGGATCGGTCGTTCATCGCCATCGTCGATGCGAACGGGGGTCGACCCGTGCGTGCACGCGCCGCCCGGCCCCATCCTGGCATAAACCGGTCGTCCCCGCCGTGTCGGATAGGGCACACAACCCTGAAGGAGCGTGCCCGCCCCGCCGTGACCGCTGGTCGCGGCGCGTCGGCGCGACCTAGCCGACGCCGTTCGCCTTCAGGAATGCGAGGGCGCGGCGCCAGCCGTCCTCGGCCGCCTCCTTGCGGTAGCTCGGCCGGTAATCGGCATGGAAGCCGTGCGGGGCGTCCGGGTAGACGACCAGCTCCACCGGCTTGCCGGCGGCCTTCGCCGCGTCGCGGGCGGCCTCGGCGGTCGCGACCGGGATGCCGGTGTCGGCGCCGCCGTAGAGGCCGAGCAGCGGTGCGTTGAGCTGGCCGGCGACCGATCCGGCGCTGCGCGGCTGCATGTCGGTCGGGTCGCCGCCGAGCGGGCCGTACCACGCGACCGCCGCCTTCAGGTCGCGGCGGTGGGCGTCGTAGAGCCAGGCGGCACGGCCGCCGCGGCACCAGCCCATCACCCCGAGGCGCGCCGGATCGCCCTTGGCGGCGGAGGTCGCCCAGGCGACGGTGGCGTCGAGGTCGCCGATCCACTGCGCGTCCGGCGTCTTCGAGATCACGTCGCGGATGATCAGCTTGGGGTCGGTCATCTGCGACAGGTCGCCCTGCCGGGCGTAGAGCTCCGGCGCAACGGCGCAGTAGCCGGCCTTGGCCAGGCGACGGCAGATGTCCTTGATGTATTCGTGGACGCCGAAGATCTCCTCGATCACCAGCACCAGCGGAAACGGCCCGGCCCCCTCGGGGACCGCGCGATAGCCCGGCATCGGCCCGTCGGCCGCCGGGATCCGCACCTCGCCGGCCTCGATCCCGGTGTCGTCGGTGTGGATGACCTGCGCCTCCACCGGCGTCACCGCGAGGGTGAAGCCGCTGATCAGGCTCGTCATCACGAAGCCCCGCCGCGACAGCGGCGGGACGATCAATCCGTCGAGGCCCTCGCCGCCGCCTTCGTTGTCGTGCGTCATGCCGTGCTCCTCGAACCCTCCGGCCAGCGCACCACGCCGCCGGGCCCGGGTCAACCGTGCGGAGCCGCCCGGGCGGGACGCTCAGGCGCCGGCGGAGACCCGCGCCGGCCGGCGCGCCGGCACCGGGACGGGCCGCGGCGCGGGCTGCGGCCGCAGCAGGTCGGCGAGCGCGACGAACCCGTCGGCCTGCGGCGCCTGCCCGGCGCGGAAGCCGAAGCCGAGAGCGAAGGCCTGGCTCAGGCCGGCGTCGCGCGCGATGCCGAACGCGTCGAGCGCGGTCAGGAACGCCTCGCGGAACAGGCTCGGCCGGCACCAGCTCTTCTCGGCCATCTGCAGCGGCCAGTCCCACAGGCCCTCGGCGCGGCGGGCGGCGAGCACGTCGCGACCGATGAAGTAGCCGGTCGTGCGGTGTTCCAGGCCCTCGCCCGACAGGGTCCAGTCGGCGTTGCGGAACAGGACGGCCTTTGCGCAAGAGGCGATAGTTGCGTCGATCATCGGGATCCTCGCCACCTTCGCGGAAGAGGCGCGACGATCGCGCGCCTGTTCCACGTGGAACATACGAGGAACAGTGATCCGCAACGGAACGGGCGTCAAGCGCGATGTTCTCGATGCGTTCATATTTTCCCGGCGCGACGGCGCTCCGGGTCAGCGTGCCTGGAACAGCGGGTGCTCGACGCGGTCGCCGGCCTTGATCCCGAGCTTGGCGGCGATGCCGGCATTCAGCTCCAGCACCGAGAGCACCGGCTCCGGCGATGCGATGATGGCGGTCGACAGCGGCTCGGTGTCGGCAGCGACCCGGGCGATGGTGCCGTCGGCGCGGATGAACAGCATGTCGAGCGGCAGGTAGGTGTTCTTCATCCACATCGCGACCGGCTCGGACCGCTCGAAGTCGAACAGCATGCCGTGGTTCGGCGCCATCGTGCGGCGGAACATCAGCCCGCGGGTGCGGCCGGCATCGTCGCGCATCACCTCGACGTCGAAACGGTGGGTGCCGTCCTTGGAGCGGATGCTCAGCGGCTCGGTCTGGCTCCTGGCCTGTCGCGCCTCCTGGGCCGAGGCGGGAGCGAGCGCCGACGGCAGGGCGGCCATGCCGAGGAGGCCGAGGGCCAGGCCGCCGGCGAGCAGGTTTCGGACGCGAGACAAGCGCAACACCATCAATGCGAGGACGGAACGGCTCCGTCGGGCAGCCGGACCTCAGCGGCCATCACGCCCTTGGAGCCGTCGCCGTATCGCACGAGCACCGTCTCGCCGGGCTTCAATTCGGCGATACCGTAGCGTCGCAGGGTTTCCATATGCACGAAGATGTCCGGCGTGCCGTCGCCCCGCGTCAGGAAGCCGAAGCCGCGCAGGCGGTTGAACCACTTCACCACGGCGGTCTCGAGCCCGCTCGTCGGCGTCACGCTGACATGGGTGCGCGGCAGCGGCAGCTCGGACGGGTGCGTGGCGGAGGATTGGTCGAGCGACAGGACCCGGAAGGCCTGCCAGCCGCGGGCGCGCTCGGTCGCCTCGACCACGATGCGGGCGCCCTCGCTGGCGTTCTGGTGGCCGTCGCGGCGCAGGCAGGTCACGTGGAGCAGCACGTCGGGCATGCCGTCGTCGGGGACGATGAAGCCGAACCCCTTGGCGACGTCGAACCACTTGATCCGGCCCGACACCTCGACGAGGTCGAGCGGCTCCTCGACGTCGGCCTGCGATGATGCGCCGATGCCCGCGCCGTCCGTTGCCCGTGAGCTCGCCGGCCCTGATCCGAACCCGTCAGACATGTCGATAAGCAACCTACACCGAATCGCGACGTGCGTTTCCCGGCCAGGATTAACGAAGTCTTGAAGCGGCGAAAGCCTCTTTGCCCGGCAGGCCTGGACGGTCCGACGGCAATGGCCGGCCCGATCGGCACGCTTCCGCAGCGATCCGTGCCGGTTCGGCGAGCATCGAGCAGGCCCAAGTCCGTGTCCGGACTCACGCTTTTGCGCCGGCCGACCCCATCGGAACGCTCCCGGCGCAAACAACCGGGTTCGGTCACTTTCTCGTGACTGTTGCTGCGGCGCAGCAGGTGGCGGGAGCACCGTCGACGCGCCGTCCGCCGCACGAATCTTCGGAGCCGCCCATGGCCGCGCGCGGCGAATGGTGCTTAGGGGGCCGGCCATGCCACCCGATCCCACATTCGCCCCGACGAACGCGCCGGAAGCGCCTGCCGTCGCGTCCCGCCGGATCCCGGCGATCGATGCGGGGCGTGCCGCCGCGCTCGCCGCGATGGCCGCTTATCACCTGACCTGGGACCTCGGGTACCTCCGCCTCACGCCCGAGAACGTCGCGCTGTCGCCCGCGGGGCGGGTCGCGGCGCACGTCATCGCCGGAACGTTCCTCGTTTTGGTCGGGGTCGGTCTGGTGCTGATGAACGGCCGCGGCGTTCGGCTGCGGCCGACCGCCCTGCGGCTGCTGCGGGTCGGCGGGGCGGCGGCGCTGATCACCCTGGCGACGTTCTACGCCTTCCCAGACAGCTTCATCTTCTTCGGCATCCTGCACTGCATCGCGGTGTCGAGCGTGCTGGCGCTGCCGTTCCTGTTCGTGCCGGCGGTGGTGACGGCGCTGGCCGGCGCCCTGGTCGTGGCGCTGCCGCACCTCGTGGCGCATCCGCTGCTCGATGCGCCCGCGCTGTTCTTCCTCGGCCTCGGCCGGCTGACGCCGCAGACCAACGACTACGTGCCGCTGTTCCCGTGGTTCGGGATCGTGCTGCTCGGGGTTGCCCTCGGCCGGATCGCCCTGCCCTGGTTCGCGTGCTCGCGGGCGGGTCTCTGGCAGCCGCGGAGCCGAGGCGCACGGGCCGCGACCTTCGCCGGCCGCCACAGCCTGGCGATCTACCTCGTGCACCAGCCGCTCCTGCTCGGGGCGCTGACGGGCCTGGTCGCGCTGACCGGGCCGCATCCGCGCGCCGGACTGGCGAAGTTCCGGGCGGACTACGTCGAGACCTGCACCCGCACCGGGGGCGAGCCGGACTCGTGCCGGATCGCGGCACGCTGCACCGCCGACGCCCTGCGCAGGGAGGGCCTGTGGTCGGTGGAGGGCCGCGGCTTCACCGTGCCGGAGCGCATGCGGGCGCAGGGCCTGTCGCAGCGCTGCTACGAGGCCTCCGAGGGCACGGCGCCGCCGCCGTAGCCCCCCGTTCCGGAATGCCTCAGTCCTTGGCGCGCTCGACGTAGGCGCCGTCGGCGGTCATCACCACGATGCGGGTGCCGGCGGCGATGTGCGGCGGCACGGTGGTGCGGACGCCGTTCGACAGGGTGGCCGGCTTGTAGGAGGACGAGGCGGTCTGCCCCTTCATCGCCGGCTCGGTCTCGGCGACCTCGAGCACGACGCGCTGCGGCAGCTCGATCGTCAGCGCCACGCCGTTGTGCTGCGAGACCATCACCGCCATGCCCTCCTGCAGGTAGGGGGCGGCGTCGCCGACCACGTCGGCCGGCACCTGGATCTGCTCGTAGCTCTCCGGGTTCATGAAGTGGAACCCCTCCGAGTCGCTGTAGAGGAAGGTGTGCTCCTTGTCCTCGACGAAGGCGCGCTCGACCTGCTCGGTGGTGCGGTAGCGCTCCGACACCTTCACCCCGTCGGTGATGCGGCGCATGTCGAGCTGCGTCACGGGGGTGCCCTTGCCGGGATGGATGTTCTCCGCGAACAGGATGACGTAGAGCTTGCCGTCCTTATCGACGACGTTGCCCTTGCGGAGGGTAGAAGCGATCACCTTCACGGGGTCAGGTCCTGCGTTGACAAGGCGGGGTTCGCGCGCCTAGCGCGGTGCCCCGCGGGAGAGGCATATCCCTCGAGAGCGATATCGGGCTCCGGCACTATCCTATCCGCGGCCCGGTTGCCAGCCGCGCCAGTATCGGTCCGCCGGGAGCGCGCGTGTTCGAAGCCGGAAACGTCCGATCCGCCGATCGCAGGGCCGCCCGGTGACGGCGGCCCCCTCCCCGTGGTGGGCGCCGCACCGGCACGCCGACCGGCGCCCGCTGCTGATCCTGCGCAACCGCATCGCCCATGCGCTCCGCGGCCACTTCGCGGCCCGCGACTTCGTCGAGGTCGAGGCCGCCTGCCTTCAGGTCTCGCCTGGCAACGAGGCGCATCTCTCCGCCTTTGCTACCGAGGCGATCGGCGGCGACGGGCTGCGTGCGCCGCTCTACCTCCACACTTCGCCGGAATTCGCCTGCAAGAAGCTGCTGGCGGCCGGCGAATCGCGGCTGTTCAGCCTCGGCCACGTCTTCCGCAACCGCGAGCGCGGGTTGCTGCATCATCCCGAATTCACGATGCTGGAATGGTATCGCGCCGGCGAGCCCTACGCCGTGCTGATGGCCGACTGCGCCGACCTGCTGCGGCTCGCCGCCGAGACGGCGGCGACGGCGCGGCTGCGCCATCGCGATCGGACCTGCGATCCCTTCGCCGATCCGGAGCGGCTGACGCTGGCCGACGCCTTCGACCGACATGCCGGCATCGACCTCCTCGCCACCCTGTCGCGGGACGGCGCCACCGACCGCGACGGGCTCGCCGCCGCGGTCGCGCAGGCGGGCTTGCGGGTGGCCGCCGACGACACCTGGGCCGACCTGTTCAGCCGCGTGCTGGTGGCGCGGATCGAGCCGCATCTCGGGCACGGGCGGCCGACGATCCTGTGCGAGTACCCGGTGAGCGAGGCGGCGCTCGCCCGCCCGAGCGCGGACGACCCGCGGGTGTCGGAGCGGTTCGAGCTCTATGCCTGCGGCGTCGAGCTCGCCAACGCCTTCGGCGAGCTGACCGACGCCGCCGAGCAGGGTCGGCGCTTCGCCTGCGAGATGGCGGAGAAGCATCGCGTCTACGGCGAGACCTATCCGATCGACGACGACTTCCTCGACGCTTTGGCGGTGATGCCGGAGGCGTCGGGCTGCGCGCTCGGCTTCGACCGGCTGGTGATGCTCGCGACCGGCGCGCCGCATATCGAGGACGTGATCTGGACCCCCGTCGCAGGCGGAACGCGATGAACCGCCCGCTGCGCAGCCCGGACGAGCTCGCCGCCGCGGGCCTCGTGGCGCCGGCCGACCTGCCGGCCCTGCGGGCGGTGGCCGCGCGCTACGCCGTGTCGATCACCCCCGACATGGCCGAGCTGATCGACGCCGCCGACCCGCACGACCCGATCGCCCGCCAGTTCGTGCCGCGGGCGGAGGAAGTCGTCACTGCGGCCGAGGAACGCGCCGACCCGATCGGCGACGCCGTCCACGAGAAGATGCCCGGCCTCGTCCACCGCTATCCCGACCGAGTGCTGCTGAAGCCGCTCCACGTCTGCCCGGTCTACTGCCGCTTCTGCTTCCGCCGCGAGGTGGTCGGGCCGGAAGGCGCCGGCACGCTGAGCGAGGCCGAGCTCGATGCGGCGCTGGCCTACATCGCCGCCGACCCGGCGATCTGGGAGGTGGTGCTGACCGGCGGCGACCCGTTCGCGCTCTCGCCGCGCAGGCTGGCCGACATCGCGCGGCGGCTCGAGTGCGTGCCCCACATCAAGGTCCTGCGGGTCCACACCCGCGTGCCGGTGGTGAGCCCCGCCCTGGTGACCGACGCTCTGATCGCCGCGCTGAAAGGCTTCGGCCGGGCGGTGTTCGTGGCCCTGCACGCCAACCACGCCCGCGAGTTCGGCGCCGAGGCGCGGGCCGCCTGCGCGCGGCTGGTCGACGCCGGGATCCCGATGGTGAGCCAGACGGTGCTGCTCGCCGGCGTCAACGACGATGCGGCGGTGATGGAGGCGCTGATGCGGACCTTCGTCGAGAACCGGATCAAGCCGTACTACCTGCATCACGGCGACCTCGCGCCGGGCACGGCGCACCTGCGCACCGGGCTCGATGCCGGGCAGGCGCTGATGCGCACGCTCCGCGGCCGGCTTTCGGGGCTGGCCCAGCCGACCTACGTCCTCGACATCCCCGGTGGCCACGGCAAGGTGCCGGTCGGGCCGGGCTACGTCGCGGCGGATCGCGACGGCACCCGGATCACCGATCCGAACGGCGGCGTGCATGCCTATCCGCCCGAGCCGTATCGGCCCGAGGCGAGCGAGCAGGAATAAGCCGATGCGCAGGCTCTGGGGGCGGGCGAACTCCGTCAACGTGCAGAAGGCCCTCTGGGGGCTCGACGAATCTGGCCTCGCCTACGAGCGGGTCGAGGCCGGCGGCGCGCACGGCGTGGTCGCCGATTCCGCCTACCGGGCGATGAACCCGAACGGCCTGGTGCCGGTGCTGCAGGAGGACGATTTCGCCCTGTGGGAGTCGAACGCGATCCTGCGCTACCTCGCGGACGGGGCGGAGGGCGTGCTCCGCCTGCCCGACGACCGGCGCGAGCGGGCGCAGGTGCAGCAATGGCTCGACTGGCAGGCGACGAGCTTCACCCCGGCGATGCGCGACGCGTTCTGGCAGCTCTACCGCGCCGCGCCGGATGCGCGCGACCACACGCTGATCGCCGCCTCGCTCGAACGGTCCGAGGCCCTCGCCGCGATCCTCGACCGGCACCTCGCCGACCGAACCTTCGTCGTCGGCACGCGCTTCTCGATCGCCGACATCGCGCTCGGCTGCGCCGCCCACCGCTGGCTCGCCCTGCCGGCGGAGCGCGTCGAGCGGCCCGAGATCCGGCGCTGGTACGCGGCGCTGGTGCAGCGGCCCGCCGCCGCCCGGATCTTCGCCGCGCCGATCAGCTGACGCCCGCACGTCCTCGCCGATCGGCCTTGCCCCTGCCCTGCTCAACCGTTGCCCGCCTTGCCCCCGCCCCTGCGCGACCCACTTGGGCGTCAGGCAGCCCGCCCGGAGACCGCACCCCGATGGCCCTCGACCCGACCCTGCGCGACGCCCTCTCCGCGGTCACCGTGGCGAGCCTCGCCCGCGCCCTGGCGCGCCGCGGCGTCCCGGCCTGCGCGCTCTCCGGCATCGCCGGTTCGGGCCGAGCCGTCGGGCCGGCCGTGACGCTGCGGATGATCCCGGCGCGCGGCGAGGTCGCGCGCTCGCTCGCGGAGGCGATCGAGGCGGTGCCCGAGGGCGCCGTCGTCGTGGTCGATACCGGCCGCTCCGGGCTCGCCCTCCCCTTCGGCGCGATCCTGGCCGCGCGGCTCTCCGCCCGCGGCGTCGCCGGCCTCGTCACCGACGGCTGCCTCGCAGCCGAGAGCGGCCTCGCCGTCTGGGACGCCGCGTTCGCGCCGGGCGAGGGTACGCTTCAGCTTGCGAGCTCCGGCGAGCCGATCGCCTGCGCCGGGGCCGCGGTGCATCCCGGCGACGTCGTGGTCGGCGGCCCCGACGGCGTGGTGGTGATCCCGGCCGACATCGCCGAGGCGGTGGCGCTGGAGGCGGTCGAGCAGCAGCGCCTCGATCTCTGGCTCACCCGCGAGGCGGAGAAGGGCGCGAGCCTCGCCACCCTGCTGCCGCCGGACGCCGAAACCCTGGCCCGCTACGAAGCCGAGACGAAGGCCTGAGGTCCGACGCCCGCCGGACCCGCGCCGATGTTCTTCCCGCTCTCGAAGGTGATCTTCTTCCTGATCACCCCGTCGAACGTCTTCGCCCTCGTCGGGCTCGTCGGCGTCGCGCTGACGCTCGCGACCGCGCGGCGGCGCCTCGGCGGAGCTTTGAGCGCGTTCGGCCTCCTCGGCCTGCTCGCAGGCGGCCTGTCGCCGCTCTCGGCCTGGGCGGTGCTGCCGCTGGAGCAGCGCTTCCCGGCCTACGCCGACGATCGCCCGCCCGACGGCATCATCGTGCTCGGCGGCGGGATCGAGGCCGGGTTGTCGTCCGGCCGCGGGCAGGTGATCGTCAACGATGCCGGCGAGCGGCCGATCTACATGGCCGATCTCGCCCGGCGCTACCCGCAGGCGCGGCTGATGTTCTCCGGCGGCAGCGGCAGCCTCGTCGACGGGGCGATCGCCGAGGCCGACATCGTCAGCCGCGACGCCGACACCCTCGGCCTGCCGCGCACCCGGCTGATCCTGGAGAACCGCTCGCGCAACACCCGCGAGAACGCGCTGTTCTCCGCCGCGATGGCCCAGCCGAAGCCGGGCGAGCGCTGGCTGCTGGTGACCTCGGCCTTCCACATGCCGCGGGCGATGGGCTGCTTCCGCGCGGCCGGCTTCGACGTCGTCGCCTTCCCCGTCGACTACCGCACCCGCGGCCCGCGCGACGCGCTGCGCTTCGGCAGCTTCGCCTCGGAGGGGCTGCTGGTGCTCGACCTGGCGGTGAAGGAATGGATCGGACTCGCGGTCTACCGGCTCGCCGGCTACACCGACGCGCTGCTGCCGGGGCCGGCGGATCAGCCCTCGGGGAGCGACAACCGGTAGATCCCGCGAAAATCGTCCGGATCGGCGGGCTTGCCCTTCCGTAGGATGGCGAGGCGGCCGGCCTTGGTCAGGCGCACGGCGATGCGGCGCACCGGCTGCATCAGGGGGCTCCACTGGTCCGGATCCGACCCCGCCAGCGCGCGTGCGACCTCCGACGGGCAGATGGTCTTGCCGGGGCCGCGCTCGGCCACGAGACGCAGCATCGTCTCCTCGATCGCGTCTTCGCTGCGGGTTCCGGTGCGGTCGTCGCTCACGGCGTGGATCCTTCGGCGGGCGGGGCGCCGTCGGCGAGCAGGATCGCGCGGATCTCGGAGACGAACTGGCGCCGCCACATCACGAACACGACCGCCGTCGTCGAGGCGACGAGGAAATAGGGGCTGACGAACCACCCGAGATACGCCAACGCGAAGAAGAACGCACGCTGCCCGCGGGCGAAGTGGAGCCCGGCCGCGGTGTTCATCGCCGCCACGCGCCGTGCGGCGCGCAGCATCGCGGACTCGCTCGCCCCCGAGCCCTTCGGCGGCACGGTCCCCAGCAGGATCGCGCTGTAGTTGAACAGCCGGTAGGCCCAGGCGAACTTGAAGAAGGCATAGACGAACACGACCGCGAGCCCTGCGACCTTGATCTCCCAGGTCGTGCGCGTGGCGATCGTGCCGAAGGGCAGCGTGCCGAACAGGTTGAGCACGTCGTCGCCGGAGCGCGACAGGGTGAGCACGCCGCCGAGCGCGATCAGCGACGTCGAGGCGAAGAAGGCGGTGCCGTTCTGCAGCGAGGCGTTGATCGTGGTGTCGACCACGCGGTTGTCGCGCACGATCAGCTGGCGCGCCCACTCCTCGCGCTGCGCGTTCATGATCTGGCTCAGCGACACCATCCGTCCGCGCAGGCGCCCGACGGAGAGGCCGTAGCCGAGCCAGGCCAGCACGAAGTAGATCAGCGCGCCGAGGTCGATCGGCGAGAACCCGGAGGGCAGGTAGGCGGCGAGCAGCGTGGTGGAAGGGAGGTCGGTCATCGTCCCCGGGGTGCCCATCGGGCCCGCGCGCCGCGCCGGCCGTGGGCGCATCGGGACCGCGGGATGGCTACCTCGGCGCGGCGCGCGCTGTCGAGACGCGCCGGAGCAGGCCGTCCATGCGCGGGACCCCTCACCGCCGGATCGCGAACCCGGAGGCGCCGGCGGACGGCTCGCCGGCCGTCACCTCGACCCGCTCGACGCGGGCGCCGGGCGGCCTGGCCCAGCACGCCTGCACCATCGCCTCGACCGCGTCGGCCGGCCCGGTGAACGCGGCCTCGACCGCCCCGTCCGCGCGGTTGCTCACGTGCCCCGACAGGCCGCGCGCCTCGGCCTCGCGCCGGGTCCAGGCGCGATAGGTGACGCCCTGGACCCGGCCGACGACGACGACGGCAACGCTTCTGATCTCGCTCATGACAGCACAACGCGGCCGGACGCCCGAGGTGTCCGGCCGCGTCGGGTCGTTCTCAGCGGGCGATGGCGGCGCGGCCCTGCGGACGGCCCTCGACGCGGGCCGGATCGACGGTCTTCTGACGGTAGGTCAGGTACCAGGCCACCGAGATGAACAGCACTCCGCCGACGAAGTTGCCTAGCGTGACGGGGATCTGGTTCCAGAGCCACCACTCGCTGAAATGGACCGGCGCGCCGAGCATCATGCCGGCGGGGATGACGAACATGTTCACCACCGCATGCTCGAACCCCTGCGCGAAGAACAGGAAGATCGGCAGCCAGGCGCCGAGGATCTTGCCGAAGGTCGAGGTCGACATCATCGACATTGTCACGCCGAGGCAGACCATCCAGTTGCACAGCATCGCCTTGACGAAGCAGGTCAGCATCCCGGCCGTGCCGAGGTTCTCGTAGGCGATCGTCTTGGCCGAGGCGATCTCGACCAGCTTCTGCGCGACGCCGGCGACGGGCGTGTGCCACGCGTTGGTCAGCGCGATCACCAGGAGCAGCGCGTACAGCACGCTGCCGAGCAGGTTGCCGATGAAGCTCCAGGCGAAGTTGCGCATCATCGGCGCGAACCCGATCCGGTTCTCCATCCAGGACAGCGTCAGGATGCCGAAGTTCCCGGTGCAGAGCTCGAGCCCGAGGCAGACGATCATCACGAAGCCGACGGGAAAGACGATGGCGCCGACGAAGGGCACGCCGGTCTGCACCGCCCCGGTGAGGGCGAGGCTGGTGGCGATGCCGAGCAGCGCGCCCGCCATCATGCCGCGCACGAGCATGTCGCGGATCGACAGCTCGGCGCGCATGACGCCCGAATCGCTCATGGTCGCGGCCATGTCCGTAGGTTTAACGAAGTCCATTGGCGGAAGGCTCCCGGTGTTCGATGTTCTGCGATCCGGGAGCAGGCAAGGTCAGGGCCAAACCGGACGTTGAAGCCGCGGCATCTGCGTCGCACCTAGGTCGGCGCTCCGCGACGCCAGCCGCGCACCTCGCGCAGGTAGGGGGCCGGCAGCTGCGCCGCCTCGCCCGCCGCGAGCACGGCCTCGAGATAGCCGGGCTTCGGCACGCCGCAGGCGGTGGAGCGGCCGAGATAGATCAGCGCGCGCTTGACGCCGCCCGCGGTCGCGACCGGCTGCGAGGCCTTCACGTAGAGGCCGCCGGCAACGCCCTCGTAGCGGTCGAGGGCGGGGACGTCGGCGAGGGCCAGCTCCCACAGCACGCCCCAGACCGTGTGGCGCCCGTCGCGCACCACCGAGGCGTAGCCCTCGCGCATGACGATGAAGCGGTGGCGGTGCAGCCGGCCCTGCCCGATCAGCCGCGAAGCCGGGCAGCGGGAGGCCATGGCGGCGGCATCCATGTTGGCGCCGTAGGCGAAGTAGAGAGGCATGGATTTCGGATCGGCCGGAATCGACTACTCGCCCGGCGGCAGGCGCTCGTCGCGGCGGATCGCCCATTCGTTCGCGCGCATGGCGAGATAGGCGGTCGCCAATGCGATCGCCGGGATGCCGAAGACGACGAAGATCTGGCCGGAATTCACGGCGTGATGCCTCGCAGGATGCGCCTCGCGATTAAATGTATGCCGATCCCGGTGAAAAGCCAGACCAGGGTCAACACCGTGCTTTCCGATCGGAGCGGTCCGACACCGCCGAGATTGAAGCTTGCAGCGGTGATCGGCGTGACGAAGCCGATTACGATGAACGCCACGGCGACATTGTTGATCGCCGTCGCGAGGAGCTTCGTTTGCTCGATGTTCGCCGCACGCACCGGGCGATCGCCTCGATCGGCTGACGCGAGTCAGGCGAATTCCAGGATCACCGCATCGACGGCGAGGCTCTCGCCCTCCTTGGCGTGGACCTTCGCCACCGTGGCGTCGCGCTCGGCGCGGAGCACGTTCTCCATCTTCATCGCCTCGACGATGGCGATGGCCTCGCCGTTCTTCACCTCCTGGCCTTCGGTGACCAGAATCTGCTTCACCAGGCCGGGCATCGGGCAGAGCACCTGCTTGCCGGAGCCGGCATCCTCCTTCACCGGCATCAGCGCGGCGAGCTCGGCCTCGCGGCGAGTGTAGACGCGGGCCTCGGCCGCGGCGCCCGCATGCTGGAGCGCGACGCCGTTGAGCAGCCCGCGCACCTGGATCGCGACGCGCTGCGCGCCGATCGTGCCGGTCCAGACCGGCTCGCCCGGGCGCCAGTCGCTCTCGACGACGTGGGCGGTGCCGTCGGCCTCGGTGACGACGAGGCAGTTCTGCGCCAGCGCATCCTCGTGCGGATCGACGGTGACGGGGAAGGCCTCGCCGGCCAGCATCACCACCCGGTCGCGCTCGAAGTGCAGCAGCGCGGGGTCGCGCATCTGGCCGGAGATGCCGCGCTTGCGCGCGTTGAGCTTGTGGTCGATCGCGGCCGCGGCCGCCATCATCCGCTGCGCCACCGCGCCTTTCGGCTCGGGCGCGGAGAACCCTTCCGGGAACTCCTCGGCGATGAAGCCGGTGGACAGCGCCCCCTCGCGCCAGCGCGGATGCGCCATCAGGGCGGCGAGGAACGGGATGTTGTGGCGGATGCCGTCGATGGCGAAGGCGTCGAGCGCCTCGGCCTGGAGCTCGATCGCCTCGGCGCGGGTCGGCGCCCAGGTGACGAGCTTGGCGATCATCGGATCGTAGTGGATCGCGATCTCGCCGCCCTCCTCCACGCCGGTGTCGTTGCGGACCTTGCCGGTGCCGAACGTGCCCTCCTCCGGCGGCCGGTAGGTGGTGAGCCGGCCGATCGAGGGCAGGAAGTTGCGGGTCGGATCCTCGGCGTAGACGCGGCTCTCCACCGCCCAGCCGTCGAGCGTCACCCGATCCTGCGTGAGCGGCAGCGTCTCGCCGGCCGCCACCCGGATCATCAGCTCGACGAGGTCGACGCCGGTGATCATCTCGGTGACCGGATGCTCGACTTGGAGGCGGGTGTTCATCTCCAGGAAGTAGAACGACTTGTCCTGGCCGGCGACGAACTCGACCGTGCCGGCGGAATCGTAGTCCACGGCCTTCGCCAGGGCGACCGCCTGCTCGCCCATCTTCCGGCGGGTGGCCTCGTCGAGAAGGGGCGAGGGTGCCTCCTCGATGACCTTCTGGTTGCGGCGCTGAATCGAGCACTCGCGCTCGCCGAGGTAGACCACGTTGCCGTGCTTGTCGCCGATCACCTGGATCTCGATGTGGCGCGGATCGGTGATGAACTTCTCGATGAACACCCGGTCGTCGCCGAAGGACGAGGCGGCCTCGGACTTCGCGCGGGCGAAGCCCTCCGCGACCTCGCCCGAGGCGTAGGCGATGCGCATGCCCTTGCCGCCGCCGCCGGCGGACGCCTTGATCATCACCGGGTAGCCGATGCCGTCGGCGATCTCGACGGCGTGCTCGGGGCTCTCGATCACGCCGAGGAAGCCCGGCACCGTCGAGACGTTGGCGGCGGCCGCCGCCTTCTTGGATTCGATCTTGTCGCCCATCGCGGCGATGGCGCCGGCGTTCGGGCCGATGAAGACGATGCCGGCCTCGGCGAGCGCGTTGGCGAAGGCCTCGCGCTCGGACAGGAAGCCGTAGCCCGGATGCACCGCCTGCGCCCCGGTCTGCTTGCAGGCGTCGATGATCTTCTCGATGACGAGGTACGATTGCGCCGCCGCCGCCGGGCCGATGTGGACGGCCTCGTCGGCCATCGCCACGTGGACCGCGTCGCGGTCGGCGTCCGAGTAGACCGCCACGGTCTTGATGCCCATGCGCCGCGCCGTCTTGATGACGCGGCAGGCGATCTCGCCCCGGTTTGCGATCAGGATCTTGTCGAACATCTTTTATCGCGCTCGGGTCTGGTCGTCTTCAGGAAGCGGCTTGGCGTGAGCCGGATAGAGCGTTCCCGATAAAGCAGATCCGCAGGCGACGGAAGCTGTGCCGGCGGCCGATGCCTGGGCGACCGCGGTCAAAAGTTTTTGGTCTCGTTTCAAGCGGCCAGCGCGAAGCGCGGCCGGTAGGTCCTGGCCGGCTCGCGGGTCCAGCGGTTGGCTTCCATCGCGAACACCATCAGCGCCTCGGCGCTCCCCTGCGCCTCCCGGACGATCTCGACGGCGATTCGCGCGCCGGCCGGCGTCGGGCCGGTGAGGCCGGCGAGCGACGCCGAAAGCCAGGCGGCGACCGCGCGGTCGACGTAGCCCGAGGGACGCTCGCCCCAGACCGCGAAGTCGACCACGAGGGCGACCAGCGCGTCGGCGAAGGCCGGATCGGCGTCGGGCACCGCCCGCTCCAGGGCGATCAGCATGTCGGCCTCGTCGCGATGGGCGATGCCGTCCGGCAGCACGTCGCGCAGCAGGGCCTGCACGTCGGCCGACGCGATGCGGCCCTCGGCGACGGCATGGTTGCAGAAGTCTTGAAGAGAAACGTTGATCATGACCGAATTCCTCCGCGACCTTTGTTCGGTCGCCGCCTGTCCTCGTGTGTATTGGACTGTAGGAGACGAGATCGTCTTCAGAGGTTAACGGCCAAATCTGAACCGGCGTTCAGGTTAAAGCGTGCTCACGAATGAGCGTTTCGAGAATCTTGCTTTTTTCGAGCGACATGCCGGCATCTGTCGAGACCGCACGATCGTCGCCCGCTCTCCGGGAACGCAGATGAAACGTCACCCGCTCACCGCTATCCCGTCATTCCGGGGCGCCGCAGGCGAGCCCGGAATCCAGAGCCGCCGGCGGTGGCGGATCCGGCTGGCGTCGGCGGTTCTGAGTTCCGGGCTCTGCTTCGCAGCCCCGGAACGACGAGGGGAAACGGACCACAGGTCGTCCGCCCTCAGCGCACGATCACCGTCGCGCCCACCGGCACGCGGTTGAACAGGTCGACCACGTCGATGTTGCGCATGCGGATGCAGCCGGACGACGCGGCCTGGCCGATCTTCTCCGGCTCGTTGGTGCCGTGGATGCGGTAGAGCGTGTCGCGGCCCTTGTCGGAGAGATAGAGCGCGCGGGCGCCGAGCGGGTTGCCCGGCCCGCCCTGCATCGGGTGGACGTGCGGCCAGCGCTTGACCATCTCGGCCGGCGGGTTCCAGGCCGGCCATTCCGCCTTGCGGTCGACCGTGGCGGTGCCCTTCCAGCCATAGGCCTCGTCGCCCACGGTGACGCCGTAGCGCATCGCCTTGCCGTCGGGCAGCACGAGGTAGAGCTGCCGCTCCATCGTCTCGATCACGATGGTGCCGGGCTGCTCCTTCGTCGGGTCGGTGACCTGGTAGCGGGCGAAGTGCGGGTCGAACTCGGCGTCCGGCACCAGCGCCATGAAGGCGGTGTCCCGTGCCGACAGGGCCGGATCGGGCACCGCCTTGAAGTTGCAGCCCGAGAGCAGCACGGCACACGCGATGATCGGGGCGAAGCGCATGGCGGGCCTCTCTCGAGTGGGCTTCCGCCGTTCGAACCAGGGTTGACGGAAACTGACCGAAGCATAGGCGGACGAGGCACTTCGGCGTAGCGTCCCGCGTTGCCCGCGGGCACAATGCCAAGCGCTGTTGCCGCTTTGCGACAGGTGCGTCCGCAGCGAGGCGGCGCGCACAGCCGGAGGGATGATCGTGACGACCCTGTACGTGAGCCACCCGGCCGCCCTCGACCACGCCGTGCCAGAGGGGCATCCCGAGCGGCCCGACCGCATCCGCGCGATCGAGCGCGTCCTGGAGAACGAGCGCTTCTCCGGCCTCGTCCGCACCATGGCGCCGCAGGCCGAGGCCTCGGTCGCCACGCTCGCCCACCCCGCCGCCTATGTCGAGGCGATCGTCGCGGCCTCGCCCAAGGACGGGATGGTCGCGATCGATTCGGATACGCTGATGTCCCCGGGCAGCCTGGAGGCGACGCTTCGCGCCGTCGGCGGCGGCATCATGGCGGTCGATGCGGTGATGGGGTGCGAATGCAGCAACGCCTTCGTCGCCATGCGCCCGCCCGGCCACCATGCCGAGCGCACCCGGGCGATGGGATTCTGCCTGTTCAACCACGCCGCCATCGCCGCGCGCCACGCCCGCGCCAAGGGCGCGACCCGCGTGGCGCTGGTCGATTGGGACGTGCACCACGGCAACGGCTCGCAGGACATCTTCTGGGACGATGCCGACGTGATGTACGCCTCGACCCACCAGATGCCGCTGTTTCCCGGCACCGGCGCGGCCTCCGAGCGCGGCGCGAAGGACACCATCGTCAACGTGCCCCTGCGCCCGGGCGACGACGGCGCGGTCTTCCGCGAGGCGTTCGAAGCCGGCATCCTCGCCCGGGTCGACGCCTTCGCGCCCGACGTGATCATCCTGTCGGCCGGCTTCGACGCCCACCACCTCGATCCCCTGGCCAACCTGCGCCTGACGGAAGCCGATTTCGGCTGGGCCACGCGCAAGCTGATGGAGGTCGCCGACCGGCACGCCGGCGGCCGCCTCGTCTCGATGCTGGAGGGCGGCTACAGCCTCGACGGCCTCGGCCGCTCGGTGTCGGCGCATGTCGACGCGCTGATGGGGCGATGAAGGAGAGATCGGGTGCCCTTTCCTCCCCCGAGAGGGGGGATCATCGGGAAAGTGTAGCCAACGATCGTCATCGTCGGGTTTCAGGATAATTCGGCAATCGGAACCGGGATTATGTGGTAATGCCACGCCCGGAGTCGGCCGGCATGGCGGCCGCTCGTCGATGGAGTGGATCGGGTGCGGCAGAGGCGTGGCTACGGGCTGGTTTGGGCGACGGCGATCGGGCTGGCCGGTGTGGCGCTCGTCGCGGCTTTCGCCGGCGACGACGTTCGGCAGGTCGCTTCACGCCTGACGAACCTTTTCGTGGCGCGCGATGCGGCCAGGCCCGCCCCTGCCCCCGCCAAGCCCACGCCATTCGCTGCCCCCCAGCGCACCGCGGTCGAGGGCGGACGCGTCGTCGTGGCGCTCACGCCCGAGGAACGCGCCCGGATCGGCCTCGAGACCGCACGGCGGCAGCCCGAATCGCACCCGATCGAGATCCAGGCCTACGGCAGCGTCCTCGACCTCGCGCGGGTGACGGAACTCACGAATTCCTACGCCGCCGCGACGGCGCAGCTGCAGACCGCGCAGGCGCGGGTCGAGGTCTCGCGGGCGGCGTTCCAGCGCGCCAAATCCCTCGGGCCCTACGCGACGCAGGTTCAGAGCGAGACCACCGAGGGCACGTTCCAGACCGACCAGGCGGCGCTCGCCGCCGCGCAGTCGCAGGTGCGGACGCTCAGCGCCACCGCGCAGCAGGAATGGGGGCCGGTGATCGGCCGCGGCATCGTCGAGCGCTCGGTCCTCGTGACCCGGCTGATCGAGCGCGCCGACTTCCTGGTGCAGGTGACGCTGCCGCCCGGGGAGACGCTGAAGGGCCGGCCCGGCGCGGCCTTCGCGGAGGTGCCGCCGCAGAGCGAGCGCGTCGCGCTGCGCTTCGTCTCGGCCGCGACCCGCACCGACCAGCGCATCCAGGGCCTCAGCTCGTTCTACACGGTCTCCGGCGACAGCGGCCTCCTCCCCGGCATGAGCACGCTGGCCTTCATCACCTCGTCGCGGGCCGCCACCGGCGTGCTCGTGCCCGAGGAGGCGGTGGTGCACTGGCAGGGCGGGGCCTGGTTCTACCGCGCGGTCGGCGAGACCGGGTTCGCCCGCCACGCGCTCGGCGCCGACCCCGCGCTCTCGGGCGACGGCTTCGTCGTCGTGGATCTCGCCGGCGAGACCGAGATCGTGATGCGGGGCGCGCAGGCCCTGCTGTCGGAGGAGATGAAGGCCCAGGCGCAGGCCGCCGGCGGCGCGGACGACGACTGAGCCGATGTCGTCCGATCAAAGCCCCGCCGCGCCCGATCCCGTCGGCCCGCAGGCCGCCCTGGTCGCCTTCGCGATCCGCTTCCCCGGCATCGTCGTGGCCTTGGCGCTGGCGTTGCTGGTCTACGGCACCGCCAGCCTCGGCCAGGCGAAGTACGACGTCTTCCCCGAGTTCGCGCCGCCCTCGGTGGTGATCCAGACCGAGGCGCCGGGGCTCAACCCGGAGCAGGTCGAGATCCTGGTGACCCAGACCGTCGAGGTCGCCGTCAACGGGCTTCCCGGCCTCGCCACCCTGCGGTCGAGCTCGATCCAGGGCCTGTCGGTCATCACCGCCACCTTCAACGCCGGCAGCAGCATCTACCGGGTGCGCCAGCTCGTGACCGAGCGGCTGGCGAGCCTCGCCGGGCGCCTGCCGCAGGGCGTGCTGCCGCCGGCGATGACCGCGCTGACCTCCTCGACCAGCACCGTGCTCCTGGTTGGGCTGACCTCGGAGAGCCGCTCCGCCCTCGACCTGCGCACGATCGCCGACTGGCGGGTGCGCCTGCGGCTGCTCGCGGTGCCCGGCATCGCCCAGGTCTCGGTCTACGGCGGCGCGGTGCGCGCCTTTCAGGTCGAGGTGCGGCCGCACGACCTGATCCGCTTCCGCCTCGGCCTGAACGACGTGCTCGTGGCCGCGCGCAAGGCCACCGGGGTGCGCGGCGCCGGCTTCGTCGACACCCCCAACCAGCGCATCGCCCTGCAGACGGAAGGCCAGTCGCTGACGCCGGAGGAGATCGCCCGCACGGTGCTCGTCAACGAGGGCGGCGCGAGCGTGGTGCTCGGCGACGTCGCCACCGTGGTCGCCGCCCCCGAGCCGCCGATCGGCGCGGCGCTCGTCGACGGCCGGCCCGGCATCCTCCTGATGGTCGGTGCGCAGATCGGCGCCAACACCCTGGAGGCGACGCGCCGGGTCGAGGCGGCCCTCGACGAGCTTCGGCCCGGGCTGGCGCGCGACGGCATCGTGCTGCGCGGCGACCTCTTCCGCCCGGCGAACTTCATCGCCCAGGCCAACGGCAACGTGCTGCAGGCGCTGGCGCTCGGCGGCATCCTGGTCGTCGTGGTGCTGTTCGTGTTCCTGTTCGACTGGCGCACGGCCGTCATCAGCGCGGTGGCGATCCCGCTCTCGCTGCTTGCCGCCGTGCTGGTGCTCGGGGCGATGGGCGAGAGCCTCAACACGATGACCCTCGGGGGGCTGGCCATCGCCATCGGCGAGGTGGTGGACGACGCGGTGATCGGCATCGAGAACGCGGTGCGGCGCCTGCGCGAGAACCGCCGCCTCGCCGTGCCGCTTCCGGTTGCGCGGGTGGTGCGCGACGCGATCCTCGAGGTGCGGGGCGCGGTGGCCTACGCCACCTTCGCCGTGCTGCTGGTGTTCCTGCCGGTGCTGGCGCTCACCGGCGTCGCCGGGCGCCTGTTCGGCCCGCTGGCGCTCGCCTACATCCTGGCGGTGGTGGCCTCGCTCGCGGTGGCGCTCACGGTCACCCCGGCGCTCGCGATGGCGCTGGTCGCGCGCAAGGACCTGCCCGCGCGCGATCCCCCGGTGATGCGGATCGCGCGCGCCGCCTACGCGCGGATGCTTGGGGCCGTCGAGCGGCGCTTCGGCTGGGCGGCGACGGCGGCCGTCCTCTTCACCCTCGCCGGCGCGGCCGCCCTGCCCTTCTTCGGCGGCACCTTCCTGCCGGACCTCAAGGAGGGCCACCTGATCCTGCACATGGCGGCGGCGCCGGGCACCTCGCTGCAGGAATCGCTGCGGCTCGGCGCGCGCATGACCGCCGGCCTCAAGGCGGTGCCCGGCGTCCGCGCCGTGGCGCAGCAGGTCGGGCGGGCCGAGGCCGGCCAGGACACGGCCGGCACGCATTACAGCGAGATCCACATCGACCTCGAGCCCGGCCTCGACGGCGCGGCGCAGGGGCGGAGCGAGGCCGGCATCCGCGCGCTGATGGCGGGCACGCCCGGCGCCGCGTTCTCGCTCAAGACCTTCCTCACCGAGCGCATCGAGGAGACGGTCTCGGGCTACACCGCGCCGGTGGTGATCAACGTGTTCGGCGCCGACCTCGACCGGATCGAGGCGGCGGCCCGCGACGTCGCCCGCGAGCTCGCCGAGGTGCGGGGCGCCGCCGACGTGCAGCAGCAATCCCCCGCCGGCCTGCCGCAGATCACCGTGTCCTTACGCCGGAACGACTTGCGCCACTGGGGCCTCGACGCGATCGAGGTGCTGGAGATCGTCCGTACCGCCTACCAGGGTGACGTGGTCGGCCAGGCCTACGAGGGCAACGCCGTCTTCAACGTGATCGTCGTCCTCGACCCGGCGACCCGTGCGCACCTCACCCGCCTCGGCGACCTGCCGCTGCGGACCACGAGCGGCAGCTACATCCGGCTGGCCCAGGTCGCCGACGTCTACGAGACGGCCGGGCGCTACCAGGTCCAGCACGCGGGCGCGCAGCGGGTGCAGGCGGTCACCGCCAACGTGACGGGGCGCGACGTGGCCTCCTTCGTCGAGGCGGCCAAGCGCAAGGTCGCCAAGGAGGTGACCCTGCCGCCCGGCGTCTACGTCGCCTTCGAGGGCGCCGCGGAGACGCAGGCGCGGGCGCGCGCCGACCTGCTGACCTATTCCGCGCTCGCCGGCCTCGGCATCGTGCTGCTGCTCGCGGTGGTGACCGGGTCGGTGCGCAACCTCGTCCTGGTGCTGGTCAACCTGCCCTTCGCCTTCGTCGGCGGCGTGCTCGCCGTGGCGGCGACCGGCGCGGTGGTCTCGCTCGGCTCGATCGTCGGCTTCGTCACCCTGTTCGGGATCAGCTTGCGCAACGCGATCATGCTGATCGCCCATTACGAGCACATGGTCGCCCGCGAGGAGCGCCGCTGGGACGCCGCCACCGCCGCGGAGGGCGCCGGCGACCGGCTGGTGCCGATCCTGATGACCTCCCTCGTTACCGGCCTCGGCCTGCTGCCGCTGGCGCTCGGCGCCGGCGAGCCGGGGCGCGAGATCGAGGGGCCGATGGCGATCGTGATCCTGGGCGGGCTCGTCACCTCGACGGTGCTGAACCTCGCGATCCTGCCGGCCTTGGCGCTGCGCTACGGCCGGTTCGTCGCTGACTATCCCTCCAGCGGCTCGTCGCCGAGCATCTCGATCCCGAAGCCCGACAGGCCGACATAGGCGCGGGCCGAGGTCGAGAGGTTGCGGATCGAGACCACGCCGAGGTCGCGCAGGATCTGCGCGCCCAGGCCCACCTCGCGCCACTGGCGCACGCGCTGCGCCTCGGTGCCCTCGTCCGCGACGCGGTTCAGCGGAACCCCGGCGGTGCCGTCGCGCAGGTACACGAGGATGCCGCGGCCCTCCCGCGCGAACCGGCGCATCACCGTCTCGATCTGGCGGCCGCCCTCGATCACGTCGGCGACGACGTCCGAGCGATGGAGCCGGACCAGCACGTTGCGGCCGTCGCCGATGTCGCCGTGGACGAAGGCGAATTGCTGGATCGCCTCGAACGGCGTGGTGTAGGCGTAGCCCGTCATCGGGCCGAACTCGGTCTCGACCGGGAAGTGGCCGACGCGCTCGACCAGCTTGTCGCGCGCCTGGCGGTAGGCGATCAGGTCGGCCACCGAGACGCGGGCGAGGCTGTGCGTCTCGGCGAAGGCCGCGATCTGCGGCCCCTTCATCACCGTGCCGTCGTCGTTGGCGAGCTCGCAGATCACGCCGACGGGCGGCAGGCCGGCGAGCTTGCACAGGTCGACCGCGGCTTCCGTATGGCCTGAGCGCATCAGCACGCCGCCGTCCCGCGCGATCAGCGGGAAGACGTGCCCGGGGCGGACGAAGTCGTCGGCGCCCATGTTGCCGTTGGCGAGCGCCCGCACGGTGTTGCAGCGCTGCTCGGCCGAGATGCCGGTGGTCAGCCCGTGCTTCACGTCCACCGTGACGGTGAAGGCGGTGCCGAGCGGCGCGTCGTTCGAGGCGACCATCGGCGCGAGGTTGAGGCGGCGCGCCTCCGCGACCGTCACCGGCGCGCAGACGATGCCGCAGGTGTTGCGGACGATGAACGCCATCTTCTCCGGCGTGCAATGGATCGCGGCGACGACGAGGTCGCCCTCGTTCTCGCGATCGTCGTCGTCGGTGACGACGACGATCTCGCCGCGGGCGAAGGCTTCGATGGCGGAGGTGACGGAGGTGTGGGGCACGGTTCGGTACTCGAATGGGCTTTGCGTCCGGGGACGGTCGGGCGTCGGGCGCCGAAGTCAGGTGCCGACCTGCCCCCGATGGCGGAGATGGTGGTCGGCGAGCACGCACGCCATCATCGCCTCGGCGACGGGGACGGCCCGGATGCCGACGCAGGGATCGTGGCGGCCCTTGGTGATCAGGTCGACGTCGCGATTGTCGCCCGTGACCGTGCGCCGGGGCGTGAGGATCGACGAGGTCGGCTTCACGACAAACCGCACCACGATCGGCTGGCCGGTCGAGATGCCGCCGAGCACGCCGCCGGCATGGTTGGCCAGGAACGTCGGGCGCCCGTCGTTGCTCGCGCGCATCTCGTCGGCGTTGTCCTCGCCGCGGAGCGCCGCCGAGGCGAAGCCGTCGCCGATCTCGACGCCCTTGACCGCGTTGATGGACATCATCGCGGCGGCCAGCTCCGCGTCGAGCTTGCCGTAGATCGGCGCGCCGAGGCCGGGTGCCACGCCCTCGGCCACCACCTCGATCACCGCGCCGATCGACGAGCCGTCCTTGCGGATGCCGTCGAGGTAGTCCTCGTAGAATTTCGCGGTCGCCGCGTCGGGGCAGAAGAACGGGTTGGCGCCGACCGCCTCCCAATCCCAGCGCGACCGGTCGATCGCGTGCGGACCCATCTGCACCAAAGCCGCGCGGATCGTGACGCCGGGGATCACTTTGCGCGCGATGGCGCCGGCCGCGACCCGCGCCGCGGTCTCGCGCGCCGACGAGCGCCCGCCCCCGCGATAGTCGCGGATGCCGTACTTGGCGTCGTAGGCGTAGTCGGCATGGCCCGGGCGGTAGCTGTCGCGGATCTCCGAATAGTCCTTCGAGCGCTGATCGGTGTTCTCGATCATCAGCGCGATCGGCGTGCCGGTGGTGAGCTGGCGGCCCCCGGTGCGGTCGTCGGCGAACACGCCCGACAGGATCTTCACCTGGTCCGGCTCGCGCCGCTGGGTGGTGAAGCGCGACTGTCCGGGCTTGCGCCGGTCCAGCTCGGCCTGGATCTCCTCGGCCTCCAGCGCCAGCCCGGGCGGGCACCCGTCGACGACGCAGCCGAGGGCGACCCCGTGGCTCTCGCCGAAGGTGGTGACGCGGAACAGGTGGCCGAACGTGTTGTGGGACATCGTGCGCGTGCTCTAGCGCGCGGGCGGCGGAGGCACAAATCGGGGCCGCGTTGCGTCTGCGTCGGGTGGCCGCCTCCCTCCCCCGAAGGGGAAGGGAGAGCGTTCGGCGCGACGCCGACTGGCGGCGCCCATGCGGGCGATCAGGCCGGCACCTCCTCGATGGCGCGCGGCTCGGTTTCCGGCACGCCGTTGCGGGCATGGCGGAAGCTCGAGAGCGCCTGGTAGGTCTTCAGCCGCGCCCGCATCAGCGAGCCCAGCGGACGGTGCGCCGCGAGGCTGTGGGCGGGACGGAAGGAGAGCACGTCGTCGGCGTAGGCGCGGCGGGTCTCGCTCGTCGCGTCCTGCGCCGGCAGCACGAGGCGGGCGACGGTGCGGTAGGGGCTGGCCTCCTCCGACCATTCCTTCGAGGCGTCCTCGATCGGCATGTCGTTCAGGTCGAGGCAGAGCTGCACGCGGATCTCGAACACCACCTCCTGGCCGCGGAAGAAGGCCGCGACCGCGTGGCGGAAGGTGTCCGGGTCGTCGCCGGGGTGAAGCTCCTCCTTCGCCAGGGCCTCCTGCGCGGGCGCGGCCGGGAACGCGGCGATCTTGGCGATGTGGTCGCCGTAGCGCAGCGCCGCCTGCGAGTAGTACGGCTCGGCCAGGGGATGCAGCGGCTGGTGTCCGAAGAAATCGAGCAGCGGCGCGCTCTTGCCGGTCACCGCCTTCACGACCGAATCGGCCGCCCGCGCCGTCGCCGAGACCGCGACCTTCACCGCCTCCGGCGCCTTGGTGCCGGCTTCGAGCTGCTTCATGCTGCCGAGGAAGCCCTTCGCGTCCGGGTTCGGGAAGACCGGCCCGGTGGCGAGCACGAAGTCCTGGGTGTCGGCCGCGTGACCGGCGAGCTTCTCGCCGGCGACGCCGAGCACCTTGATCGCCATGCCGCGGTGGGTCGAGACGCTGTCCTTCAGGAGCTCGCCCGGCCCCTGCGCGAACCGCACGATCGCCGGATGCGTGCCCGCCGTCGCGAACAGGCCCTGGGCCAGCTCCGCGGGCAGGTTCGGCAGCACCTGGAGCTCGCCGACGACGATGCCGCTGATCTTGGCGTGCGAGGCGCGCACGGCGTGCTTGTAGCGTGCGGCGGTGGTCTCGCTCTCGCGGGTCATCGAGGCGATGATCTCGTCGATGACGTGGTTCTCGTCGGGGGCCGGGGTTTCGACGTTGTCGTGATAGCGGATCGGGGTCGCGCGGTCGGTCATGGGGCTCGCTCTGAAGCTCTTCGAGAATCGCTCCAGGGTGAACCGCGCTTGGCGCTCAGGTATCCCGCGGTCGCGCCAGGACGCCGCCGGTCATCGGCTCGCGCACGCCGGTGGTCGACGGAAACGTGATCGGCAGACCCTTGAGCGAGCGCACGGCCAGGTGCGCGAAGGCCTGCGCCTCGAGGAAGGCCGAGGACCAGCCGATGGCGTCGGCCGTCGTGATCTCGGCGCGCAGGTGGTAGTTCAAGAGCCGCACCAGCTCGCCGTTGCGGGCGCCGCCCCCGGCGACGATCCAGCGGGCCGGGATCTCCGGGGCATGGTCGAGCGCCCGGGCGACCGCGCGGGCCGTGAAGGCGGTGAGCGTCGCCGCGCCGTCCTCGGTCGAGAGCTGGCCCGCGAGCTTGTGCGAGAACCAGTTGCGGTCGAGCGATTTCGGCGGCCGCCGGAAGAAGAACGGGTGCGTCAGCAGCCACGCCAGCAGCGGCTCGTCGGCTCGCCCGCGCGCGGCGGTGCGGCCGCCGTCGTCGAGGTTCTTGCCCTCGCGCTCCTGCATCCACTCGTCGATCAGCGAGTTGCCGGGCCCCGTGTCGAAGGCGATCACGCCGCCCTTCGCGTCGACCAAGGTCGCGTTGGCGACGCCGCCGATGTTGAGGATGCCAAAGGCGCCCTCGAACCCCGAGGCCGCGGCCAACGCCTGGTGAAACACCGGCACCAGGGGCGCCCCCTGGCCGCCCGCCTCGATGTCGGCGCGGCGCAGGTCGGAGACGACCGGAATGCGCAACCGGTCGGCGAGCGCCTGCCCCTCGCCGATCTGGATCGTGATGCGCTGGTCCGGGCGGTGGATCACCGTCTGGCCGTGGAAGCCGATCACGTCGATGTCGGCGGCCGAGAGCCCGTTCTCGGCGAGAAACTGCTCGACCGCCTGGGCATGCGCCTCGGTGACGAAGGCCTCCGCCTCGGGCAGCCGGCCGGGCCGGTCGCCGGGGGCGACGACGCCCTCGGCGTCCTTGGTGGCGGCGCGCAGCAGGACCTTCTCGTCCTCGGAATAGCCGCGGTAGCCGGTCGGCCCCAGGGGCTCGAGGTAGTTGTTGTGGCCCTTGACCACGTGGACGGCCTCGCCGTCGGTCTCGATCAGGGCGACGTCCACGCCGTCGAGCGACGTGCCGCTCATCAGGCCGATCGCGCGCATCATGGTCATGACCTGCCCCCGTGCCTTTCGCCGGTCGTCCTGCTATGGGTGACCCTCGCAAAACCTCCGATCCCTGCGGGCGCCCGAGATGGCGACGACGACGCGACGGAGGTTTTGCGAGTGACACTCAGCCGCCTCATGCCCTTTTGCGAGCGGACGCGCCAGCGCGCAGGACCGGTCCGGTCCCGTGCCGGAGCCGCCCGCTTCGAACCGAGAAGTCCGAGCCTCCCATGACCGCCGCCGAGCCCTTCGCGCCGAAATCCGAGTTCCTGAAAGTCCTGAGCGAGCGCGGCTACGTCCACCAGTGCTCGGACTTCGCCGCGCTGGACGCGGCCGCGGCCGAGGGGCGGCTCACGGCTTACGTCGGCTACGACTGCACCGCGGCCTCGCTCCATATCGGCCACCTCTTGTCGATCATGATGCTGCACTGGCTGCAGAAGACCGGCGGCCGGCCGATCGCGCTGATGGGCGGCGGCACCACCCGCGTCGGCGACCCCTCGGGGCGCGACGAATCGCGAAAGATCCTCAGCCTGGAGCAGATCGAGGCCAACAAGGCCGGCATCCAGAAGACCTTCGCCCGGTTCCTCGCCTTCGACGGCTCGGCGACCGGCGCGATCATGGTCGACAACGCCGAATGGCTGACCAAGCTGAACTACATCGAGATGCTGCGCGACGTCGGTCGCCATTTCTCGGTCAACCGCATGATGTCGATGGACAGCGTGCGGATGCGGCTGGAGCGCGACCAGGAACTCTCGTTCCTGGAATTCAACTACATGATCCTCCAGTCCTACGACTTCGTCGAGCTGAACCGCCGCCACGGCTGCACCATGCAGATGGGCGGGTCGGACCAGTGGGGCAACATCGTCAACGGCATCGATCTCGGCCGCCGCATGGGCGTCCCGGGCCTGCTCGGGCTGACCTGCCCGCTGCTGACCACCGCGTCGGGCGCCAAGATGGGCAAGACCGCCGCCGGCGCGGTCTGGCTCGATGCCGGGATGCTGAAGCCGTACGATTACTGGCAGTTCTGGCGGAACACCGAGGATGCCGACGTCGCGCGCTTCCTCAAGCTGTTCACCTTCCTCCCGCTGCCCGAGATCGCCGACCTCGCCGCGAAGGGCGGGGCCGGGATCAACGAGGCCAAGGTGCGGCTCGCCACCGAGGCGACGGCGCTGATGCACGGCCGCGAGGCGGCGGACGCCGCCGCCGAGACCGCGCGGAAGACCTTCGTCGAGGGGACGCTGGCCGAGGACCTGCCGAGCGTCACCGTCTCGCGCGACCTCGTCGATGCCGGCCTCGGCGTGCTCAGCGCCTTCGGGCCGGAATACGCCAAGCTGGTGCCGTCCACGAGCGAGGCCCGCCGCCAGATCAAGAGCGGGGGCCTGCGCATCGACGACGTGGTCCTCACCGACGAGCGCGCCGTGCTGCGCACCGCCGACTTCGCCAAGACCGGCGTGATCAAGCTCTCGTTCGGCAAGAAGCGCCACGTGCTGCTGCGCGTGGCGTGACCGCTCGCGGCGAAGCGGGGCCCGGACCGGGCTCGGCTTCGTCTTTATGCGGGGCCGTTCGTCAGCGGATGCCGCCGCTCGCGGTGATCACCTCGCCGGTGAGCCAGCGCGCGTCGTCGGAGGCGAGGAAGGCGACCACCCGGGCGATGTCGTCCGGCGCGCCGGCGCGGCCGAGCGGGGTCTGCGCGACGAAGCCGGCTTCCATCTCGGATCCGGCGATGCCGGCCGAATGGGTGCCCTCGGTCACCACGTAGCCCGGGCTGACCGTGTTGACCCGGATCCGGCGCGGCGCCAGCTCGTTGGCGAGCACCCCCGAGATCGCGTTGAGGGCGCCCTTCGTCCCGGCATAGACCGCCGCCGTCGGCGTATGCACGTGGGTGATCGCCGACGAGATGTTGACGATGCTGCCGCCCTCGCCGAGGTGCCTGGCGGCTGCCTGGGTCGCCAGCAGCACGCCGAGCACGTTGACGTCGAACAGCTTGCGGTAATGCGCCTCGGTGATCTCCTCGATCGCCGCGAAGTCGTAGACGCCGGAATTGTTGACCAGCACGTCGAGCCGGCCGAATGCCGTCACCGCCGCCTCGATCACCGCTTGCGCCTGGGCGGCCTGGGAGACGTCGCCCTGGACCGCGATCGCCCGGCCGCCGGCCGCGGTGATCGCGGCGACGACCGCCTCCGCGCCGGTTTTGCTCGATGCGTAGTTCACGACGACCGCCGCGCCGTCCTGTGCCAGCGCCTTGGCGATGCCGGCACCGATGCCCTTCGATGCGCCGGTCACGACGGCGACTTTGCCTGCGAGCTTGGACATGTATGCTAACCCTCGGCATGGGCCGGCACCGGGATGGCCGCCGCATTCCCATAGTTCGGGATTTCGGAACTAATGTCGCGCGGATCAAGCCCCTATATGCCGAAATCATGAGATCTTTGTTCCATCCCGCGATGGAGGACGTGCGCCCGGACGCGATCCTCCACGCCCTGTCCGATCCGAACCGCGCGGCGATCTTCGCACGGATCATGCGCGCGGGCTGCGTCGAGGCGTGCTCGGCCGTCTCCGCCCTCGGAGACCGGGTGATCCCGAAATCGTCGCTGTCGACGCACTTCAAGGTGTTGCGCGAAGCCGGCTTGATCCGCAGTGCGCGCCACGGAGTGGAGATGCGCAACGAGTCGCGCTACGCCGAGGTCGAGGCGCGCTTTCCGGGCCTGCTCGGCGCGATCATCAACGCCTACGCGTCCGGAGCCTGCGATGGGTCGCCCGGTGCCGGCCCGTCGGCGCCCGCGGCACGCGGCAGCGAAGCGTCGCCCGCGGAGTAGGCCGCCCGCCGGCGGATCGGCCGCCTCAACGGTCGCCCTGCACCGCCGGGGGCACGCCGTCGGCGAAGTTCGAGCCGCCGCCCGCGCTGAAGAGTTTTCGCAGGAAGCCCGGCGCGACCGCCGAGAGCGGGTTCACGCTGACGTCCGGCGCGTTGAGCCTGCCCGAGACCCGGAAGTTGACCGCGAACAGGCCCTCGTTGTGGCCGCCGCCGAGGAGCGGTCCGATCAGCGGCACCTGCGAGACGATGTTGTTCAGGCCGTAGAGCGGCACGAAAGTGCCGTTGATGTCGGTGCGCTCGCGGGCGGTGTCGAGGAAACCCGACAGCGTGAAGCCCATCGCCGCGTTCGAGATCGCCGCATCGGAAAAGTCGACGCGCGAGCCCGAGCGGACGAAGTTCGCCCGCATCCGGTCGAACGAGACCGCGCTGCCCTGCCCCGCGACCGTGCGCTTGCGCCCGCGGGCATCGACGGTCTCCACCGTCTCCGGTCCCTGGGCCATGATGCTGGAGAGGGCCGGCTCGTTGCGCAGCGCGAACTCGCGGATCTGCACCACGCCGGCCTGCGGCCCGTCGCTCAGCACGATGCCGAGATTGAGCCGGCCGCCGTACATCCGCCGGTAGACGTCGACGAAGCGCAGCGTCGCGCCGGCATCGCCGGATTCGATCGCCAGCGTCGGCGTGCCGCGCTCGCCCTTGGTCACGCTCGCGACGAAGGGGGCGGAGCGGAACTTGCCGCTCATCGCCGCCGCGCGCACGTCCTTGCCGCGCATGGAAAGCTTCACGCTGGCGTTGGTCAGCGCCTCCTCGTTGAAGCCGGTGAGGATGCCGAGCTGGATGTCGGCGTCGATGTCCTTCGGGTTGGCGTCCCGCTGCGACTTGCCTTCGGGCGCGGTCAGCATCTTCAGGAACGGGCGCGCGTCGGCCACCGCCCCCTTCACCGCGACGCGGTAGCCGTTTCCGTTGCGATCCAGCGTGACGCGCATGTCGTCGCCGGGCGAGAGCTTGAGGTTGGTCAGGTCCGCCCGCTCGAGGCCGCCCTCGCCGGTGATCGAGGCGCTGCCGCGGGCCGTGGTCGAGCCGGCATCGAGGGCGATGTCGCGCAGGTCCATCCCCGGGCCGGTATCGACCAGGGTGAAGGTCAGGCGGCCGGCCTTGCCCGCGGCCTTGCTCAGGCCGGGCAGCAGGCCGTCGATCCCGGCGCGGGCGAGGTCGGCCTCGACCCGGATCGGGGGTTTCGTGGCGCCGGCCTTGACCAGCGGGATGGTGGCCTTGACCGCGATCGGGCCGCTCAGCTGGGGGGCCGTTGGCAGGCCCTTGCGCGCCCGCAGGGCGTCGTCGACGGTCAGGTTCACCAGCACCTCGCCGGTGCCGCCGGTCTTGGCCTGATGCATGTCGATCGAGACCGGCGCGCCCGACAGCTTGGCGTCGCCCTTCAGGGTGAAGCCGCGCGGATCGTAGGTCACGGCGAAGCGGCCGGCTTCGAGCTTGTCCTTGCCGACAACCTTGTCGACGGCGAGGTCGTTCAGCGTGCCCGAGACGCCGACCGGCAGGTCGGGCAGGTCGGGGATGTGCTTGAGGTCGAGCGGGAAGCCGATGCGCAGGTCGGCCTGGCCCTTCACCGTCGACGGGTCGAGATCGACGCCCGACAGCGCCTTGAACATCTTGGTCTGCAGCAGGGCCGCCAGCGCGTCTGCGCCGCCCGACAGGCGAAGGCCGATATCCGCCACGACCTTGTCGGGCGAGATCTCCGGGATGACGAAGGCGCCCTCGGTGATGTTCAGCGCGCGCCCGTCGGCCATGCGGATGTCGGCGGTGACGTTCCTGATCCGGGTCGAGCGCCCGGTGATCGTGCCGGCGACGTTGCCTCGGGTCAGCGGCGGCGCGTCGGGCGAGACCTCGAGCGTCGCGTCCGAGACACGGAAGTCGATATGCACCGCGTTGTCCGGCATCGGGTCGCCCCGCGTCGCCGCGGCGAGCTCGGCGCCCGACATGTCGACGGTGATGTCGACCGCCTCGATGCGGGCGGCGCGCAGCTCGTCGACGAGGTAGTTGCGCGCGCCCGGCGCGATGTTCTCCGGCCAGAGCCGCAGCGCCGTGCGGGCCTCGCTGTCGCTGGCGGTGACGTGGAGCGTGAGGCCGTCGTCGTCGGCGGTGGTGCCGAGGGTGCCGGACATGTTGCCGTGGATGCCGTCGCCGCTCATCGCGAAGCTGTCGATCGCGACGCCGCCAGCACGGCCGGTGAGGTGCCCGTCCATCGCAGCGATGGTGATCGGCTTGTCCTTGGGGGCGGCGCCCCGGAGCGTCGCGTTCCGGCTCGACAGGGTCGCGGTCCAGGCGAAGTCCTCGCCCGGCTTGGCCACGGCCCAGGTGCCGGTGAGGTTCACCGCGTTGCCGGCGCCGAGGTAGTCGAGCCCGTCGAGCGTCATCACCCGGGCGGTCTCGTCCCAGCTCACCGTGGCCTTCAGGCTCTCGACGGTGACCGGGTTGAAGTCCTTCTCCTCGACGAGGAAGGTGCCGTCGCTGGTGCGCAGCGTCGCCTTCATCGCCTCGATGCGGCCGCCGTCGAGGGCGACGTCGGCCCGCGCCGAGAGCTTCAGGTCGGTGGTGATCGGCAGCTTCGACTGGCCGGAGAGCAGCAGCAGGTCGGGGGCCGGCAGGTCGTCGAGGGTGATGATCCCGGTGCGGCGCGGGCCGCCGGCCTCGCGCAGGGTACCGCCGAAGCGCCATTGCCCGTGCGGCCCGTCGATGCGCAGCTCGAACAGGCGCGCGTCCTGGTTCGGGTCCCGGCCGAACAGGCCGTTGACGTGCTCGAACACCGCGCGCTCGCGGGCGTCGTCGTCGATCAGCGTGAGGCGGGCATTGGTGATGCGGGCGCGATCGAGCGCGCCGACGACGCCGGCGGAGTCGAGCACGACGCCGAAGATCGAGGCCGTTGCGGCCGAGAGCGGCGAGACCATGCCGCGCGCCGCGTCCACGCTCGGCGGCGTGTGCGGCGAGGCGTCGCCCGGATGCGCCGGCTCGGCGGCCGCGAAGGCGATCGAGCCGTCGCGGTGGACGAGCGCCGTCATCTGCACGTCGCGGAACTCGATCGAGCGCGGCGTCGGCGCGAGCTTCAGCAGGCTCCAGGGATCGATGCTGACGAGGGCGAGCGGCGCGCGGACCACGAGGGCGCCCTGCGGGTTGCGGATATCGAGCCCGCTGACGCGCAGCGCCAGGGCGTTCTCGGAGTCGAGCTCGAGGGTGCTGTCGCGCAGGCTGATGCGCCAGCCCGGCCCGATCCGGTCGGCGAGCGCCGACGAGACCCGCGCCGACAGGCCGTCGATCTGCAGGGGCCCGTATGCGAGGCGCATGACCCCGCCCCCGAGGCCGAGGCCGAGCACGACGACGAGGGCGGCGGCCGTCCACAGGCAGCGCCGCGTCCAGCACCGAACGGCCTTGCGCGTCTGCCCGCCGCCGGGCGTATCCTCAGGCCGGGCCTCTTCCTCAGGCATGAAGACCTTGCATCGGCGCGTCCGCTGTTTCGCAACGTGCGCTCATTCTAGGACGCAACCTCGTGACGACGCGTTTCCGGAGCGTGTCCGGCTCTCGCGCCCGAAGCGCGGGCATCGGATGGTCCGGCACCGCGCCAAAGCACACCATCAATCGGCCGAAAGGATGGCACGATGCCCCTCGCCCAAGGCGAACGCGCTCCCGACTTCACCCTTCCCGGCTCCGGCGGCAAGACGCTCCAGCTCGGCGAGCACGTCGGTCACAAGATCGTGCTCTACTTCTACCCGAAAGACGACACCAGCGGATGCACTCTGGAGGCGCAGGCCTTCAACGCGAGGCTGGCCGACTTCGACGCGGCCGACGCCGTCGTGATCGGGGTCTCGCCCGACCCGGTGAAGAGCCACGACAAGTTCGCGTCCAAGCACGACCTCGCCTTCCCGCTCGCCTCCGACGAGGGCAAGGCGATGCTCGAGGCCTACGGCGTCTGGGTCGAGAAGAGCATGTACGGGCGCAAGTACATGGGCGTCGAGCGCACCACGATGCTGCTCGACCGAGACGGTCGCATCGCGCGGATCTGGCCGAAGGTGAAGGTGCCGGGCCATGCCGAGGAGGTGCTTGAGGCCGCCCGCGCCCTCCCCTGAGCCGATCCCGCATCCCGCGGGAGGCATGAGGGTTCTCGGTTTCTTAACCCTGTCGGCCTTCGATGGCGCCCTCGGCATCGGGCCCGAATCGATGACCCCTTCCGCCAGCCTTCCGCACCGCAGGAGCCGGCTTCTCGCCGCTGCCCTTCTCGTCACCGGCCTGTGGGCCGCCGGCGCGAGCGGGCTGGTGGTGTTCCACGACGACATCCTCGCCGGGTTCGTCGCGCGGCAGGGCGCGATGCAGACGGCCTACGAGGCGCGCCTCGCCGCGTTGCGGGCCGAGCTCGACCGCGGCGGCTCGGCGCGGGCGGAGGCGCAGGTCGCCGTCGCGGCGCGCCTCGACGGGCTGACGGCGCGCCAGAACGATCTGGAGCGGCGGCAGGCCGTGCTCGCCCGTCTCGCGCGGCCGGACGACGCGTCGTCCGATCCGATCGATCCGCCGACCACCGGTTCGCTGCCCGGCCCATCCTCGGCGGGCGAGAGCGATCTCGGCCTGCGCGGGGTCGAGGCGCGGCCCGGGCGTCGCAGCGCGCGCGAGACCGACCTGCAGGTTGCGGCCCTCGCCGGGCGGCTCGACGGCCTCGCGGCGGCGCAGGTGCTCGGGCTCGACCGCATCACCGAGCGGGCGGCGAGCGATCTCGGACGCCTGCGCCGCGCCCTGGAGCGGACCGGAATCGACCTGCAGCGTGCGGCCGCGGCGGGCCTGGGCGGGCCGCTCGTGCCGATCGATCCGAGCCCGTTCGCCGACGCCCTCGCGGTCGCGTCCCGCACCGTCGGCGATGCCCAGGCGCTGCGCCGGCTCGCCGCCCGCCTGCCGCTCGACCGCCCGCTGCCGCGCGACCGCGGCGTGGCTAGCACCTTCGGGCCGCGGCTCGACCCGTTCACGCGGGGGCTCGCGCTGCATACCGGGCTCGACCTGAAGGCGGAGATGGGCGAGCCCGCGCTGGCCACCGCGCCCGGGCGCGTCGTCACGGCGGAGGCCACCGGCGGCTACGGCAACATGGTGGAGATCGACCACGGCCACGGCGTGGTCACGCGCTTCGCGCACCTGTCGCGCATGGCGGTACGGGCCGGCCAATGGCTCCGCGCCGGTGATCTGGTTGGCCGCGTCGGCTCGACCGGGCGCTCGACCGGCGCGCACCTGCACTACGAGACCCGGATCGACGGCGAGCCGGTCGACCCGCTGGGGTTCCTGGAGGCGGGGCGCGAACTCGCCGAGGGCGGTGGGCCCTGACGTCGCGGCCGGCGCGACGTCGCGTGTCCCGCCATTCCGGGGCGCCCGAGGCGAGCCCGGAATGGCAAGGGTTCGATGGACGAAGGACGGTTCCCGTCCTGCCGCCTCAGTCGATGTCCTCGACCTTCTCCGTCGCCCCGTACAGGCGGTGCGCCAGCGACGCCTCGATGAAGGGGTCGATGTCGCCGTCGAGGACCTCGTCCGGGTCGGTCGACTGCGTGCCGGTGCGCAGGTCCTTCACGAGCTGGTAGGGCTGCAGCACGTAGGAGCGGATCTGGTGGCCCCAGCCGATGTCGGTCTTGGAGGCGGCCTCGGCGTTGGCCTTCTCCTCGCGCTTCTTCAGCTCGGCCTCGTACAGGCGGGCGCGCAACATGTTCCAGGCGGTCGCCCGGTTCTTGTGCTGCGAGCGCTCCTGCTGGCACGCCACCACGATCCCGGTCGGGTTGTGGGTGATGCGCACCGCCGAGTCGGTGGTGTTGACGTGCTGCCCGCCCGCGCCCGACGACCGGTAGGTGTCGATCCGGCAGTCGGATTCCTTGATCTCGATCTCGATCCGGTCGTCGATTACCGGGTAGACCCAGACGGAGGCGAAGCTGGTGTGCCGCCGCGCGCTCGAATCGTAGGGCGAGATGCGCACCAGGCGGTGAACGCCGGACTCGGTCTTGAGCCAGCCGTAGGCGTTGTGGCCCTTAATCAGGAGCGTCGCGCCCTTGATCCCGGCCTCTTCCCCGTCGGACCACTCGACGATGTCGACCTTGTACTTCCGGCGCTCGGCCCAGCGGCCGTACATGCGCTGGAGCATGTTGGCCCAATCCTGACTCTCGGTGCCGCCGGCGCCCGCATGGACCTCGAGATAGGTGTCGAAGCCGTCGGCCTCGCCCGACAGCAGCGTCTCGACCTGACGGCCGGCCGCCTCCTTCTCGACGGTGAGGATCGTGGCCTCGCCCTCGCGGATCGAGGCCTCGTCGCCCTCCGTCTCGCCGAGCTCGATCAGCATCGCCCCGTCGTCGAGGTCCTGCTCGAGCTTGCGGATGGCGGCCACGGCCTCGTCGAGCTGCTGGCGCTCGCGCATCACCTTCTGCGCGGCGTCGGCGTCGTTCCACAGTTCCGGGTTCTCGGACGCCGCATTCAGCTCCGCGAGTCGTTTATCGACGGTATCCCAGTCAAAGATGCCTCCTCAGCAGTCCGATCGACTGCTTGGCGGCATCCGAGGCTTGCTCGATCTCGGCGCGCATTTCGAGGGTGTGTCGCTTGTGTCGGGGGCTCAAAGAGGTCGAGCGGGGTGATACCGGCGGCGGGCGCCCCTGTAAACGGCTCCCATCCCATGGCGCGTGCCGAGCTCATGCGACGCTCCCACCCGCGCCGACCCGTGAAACCACGGCCGCCTCGTGCGTTGACCGGGGATTTTCACCCCAATCGGGAGGGACGCGCGATGACCAAGGCCGAGAACAAGGATTCGCGGGACGACGCCGAGCGCGACCGCGAGCAGACCCGGAAGGAGTTCGACGCGGCGGTGAACATGACGCCCGCCGCCTTGAGGAAGCATCTCGACTCCGACGCCAGCAAGTCGGTCGGGCAGAAGTCCGGCGGCGGCGAGGCCACCGGGCACAAGGAGGGGCGCCGCATCCTCGAGATCAAGGCCAAGAAGAAGGCCGACCTCACGGACGACGATTACGGCCACATGCGCAAGGTCGTCGGCTACGTCCGCCGGCACCTCGCGCAGGGCGGCAAGTCGCGCAACGATCCCGACTCGGCCTGGGCGCTGTCGCTGATGAACTGGGGCCACGACCCGTCGAAGGACTGAGCCGGATCGCGCGGCGCGTTGGAAAAACAGCGCGCCGCGTCGAGCCCGTCAGTGCTGGCCGTAGCCGGCGATCCAGGCCGGTGCCAGCACGTAGCGCCGCTTAACGCGGGGATCGGTGCGGCCCTCCATGAGGCCGCTGTCGTAGTAGTTAAAGCCGGTGATGCCGTAGCCGCCGCCGTTCATCACCTGCGGCACGGCGATCGCCGGCACCGCGAGGTCGGGGCGCGCGGGCGGGACGATCGGGCGGTTGGCGCCGTCGACCTGCAGCACGGTGGGGCCGTCCGGACCCTGGAACACGTAGGCCCCGGACTGGGCCTGGGCGGCACCGACACCGGCGAGCGCGAACAGGCCGGCGGCGAGGCCGTGTCGGAGGAAGGTGTTCATCGCGTGCTCCGTCGCTGAGGGGCGGGTTCGATCGTCGGGGCATCATGCCCGATGCGCGGCCGCGTGTCCGTCGCCGCGACGCGCCGGCCGCGGCATCGCCCCCGGAAAAACCGACCGGAAGCCCCGGTCGGTCGGCTCTCGATCAGCCTCGATCAGCCCTTGGAATGCAGCACGACCGCCGGCTGCCGGGCGATCGGCTTGCAGGTCGTGTCGAAGGCGTTCAGCACCAGCGGGCGCGAATCGCAGGCGAAGGCCGCATCGGGGCCCGGCGCCGGGATCGGGTCGCGGGCGACGATCGGGTTCGGCGCGCAGGCCGAGGCGGCTGCCGCCAGCAGCAGGGCGGCGGGCAGGGACAGGCGACGCATGCAAGCCTCGGGGACGCGAGTGCGGATCATTGCCGCCGACCCTGCGCACGGGGCCGGCGGGTGACAAGCACATGCAGCACACCCATCGCGCTTTGGCCGGGCCTGTCGCCCCGCCGCAACAATCGGGATCAGGCGCTCTTGGCCAGCGGCACGACGTTGTGCAGCGTCTTGTCCGCGGTCTCGAGGAAGCGGCGGACGTTGCGGGCCGCCTGGCGGATGCGCTGCTCGTTCTCGACGAGGGCGATGCGGACGAAGTCGTCGCCGAACTCGCCGAACCCGATGCCGGGCGCCACCGCGACGTCCGACTTCTCGAGGAGGAGCTTCGAGAATTCGAGGCTGCCGAGCGCCTTGAACTTCTCCGGGATCGGCACCCAGGCGAACATCGAGGCGGCGGGCGCCGGGATCTTCCAGCCGGCCTTGCCGAAGGACTCGACCAGCGCGTCGCGGCGCTTCCTGTAGATCGCCCGCATCTCGTGGATGCAATCGTCCGGCCCGTTGAGCGCGGCGGTGGCCGCGACCTGGATCGGCGTGAAGGCGCCGTAATCGAGATAGGACTTCACCCGCGACAGCGCGGCGAGCAGGCGCTCGTTGCCGACGGCGAAGCCCATGCGCCAGCCGGCCATCGAATAGGTCTTCGACAGCGAGGTGAACTCCACCGTCACGTCGATCGCACCCGGCACCTGCAGCACCGAGGGCGGCGGCTCGCCGTCGAAGTACACCTCGGCATAAGCGAGGTCCGAGAGCAGGATGATCTCGTGGCGCTTCGCGAAGGCGACGAGGTCCCGGTAGAAGTCGAGCGTCGCCACGTAGGCCGTCGGGTTCGACGGGTAGCAGACCACCAGGGCCACCGGCTTCGGGATCGAGTGCGCCATGGCGCGCTCCAGCGCCGGGAAGAACGCGGGCGTCGGCTCGGCCGGGACGGAGCGGATCACGCCGCCCGCCATCAGGAAGCCGAAGGCGTGGATCGGGTAGCTCGGGTTCGGCACCAGCACCACGTCGCCCGGCGCGGTGATCGCCTGCGCCATGTTGGCGAAGCCCTCCTTCGAGCCGAGGGTGGCGACCACCTGGGTGTCGGGGTTCAGGCTCACGCCGAAGCGGCGCTGGTAATAGCCCGCCTGGGCGCGGCGCAGGCCGGCGATGCCCTTCGAGGCCGAGTAGCGGTCGGTGCGCGGGCGCCCGGCCGTCTCGCACAGCTTGGCGATGACGTGCTTGGGGGCATCGAGGTCCGGGTTGCCCATCCCGAGGTCGATGATGTCGGCGCCGTTGGCGCGGGCGGCGGCCTTGATCCGATTGACCTGCTCGAACACGTAGGGGGGCAGGCGCTTGATGCGGTGAAAATCGGTCATGGCCATCTGTCCATCGGCGCGGATCCCGTGGGGCGGCACTGGCGGCCCCGACGGGTGGCGGTCGGCCTCTCTAACATCGAAGCGGCCTGCCGCCGACCCCGAATATCGGCCTTATTGTGCCGGCTGGGCCGGCGCGCTCGCCGGCTTCGTCGCCTTGCCGGCGCTCTCCGCGGCCCGGCCCCGCGATTCGTTGCGGCCGCGGGCGCCTTCGAGCTCGGCTTCCAGCGCATTCTGGCTCTCGGCCGACTTCGCCCGCACCGGACGCGCCGGAGCGGAGACGCCGACCGGCATGAACTCGGTCCCGCCCTTCGGCCGCGAGTTCGCCACGAAGTCCGGCGCGGCGACGGTTTTCGGGCCGTAGCCGGCCTCGACCGCCAGCGTCTTGATCGGCGAGAGGTCGGAGGAGCAGGCGCCCGTGGCCGCCGCCGCGCAGAGCGCGAGCGTGCCGAGGAGGCGCCGGAACGCGATGCCCTGCGCTGCGGAGCCGGACGGATTCGACGGCCTGCCCGGAGAAGTCGTGCCGGGATCCGGAACCTTGTCGCAAGTTGAGGTCATGCCGCAGTTATATCGCCGTTCGCGCCTGCCGCGCTGGGCAAATTCGGGGTTGGCGCGTTAATTTGGCGGAAACGAGGCTCGGACCGCCCTCCGGGGCGGGTGCTCGGGTCCGCCCGCGCTGCCGGCGCGGACGAAGCCAGGGAGTGGATCACGCGTGACGACGCAGCCGACGACGCCCGCGATGCTCGATTTCGAGGCCCTCTCGCGCAATGCGGGCCAGTTCATGGAACAGCTCGGACGGGCCGCCGCGCGCTACGTCGCTCCCGAGGACGGCCTGCCGGTCCAGCCCAAGCCGCCGCAGGAGGCGAGCGAGCTCGTGCGCACCCTCGGCACCGTGGCCGAGACGTGGCTTTCCGATCCGAAGCGGACGCTCGAGGCGCAGGCCAAGCTCAGCGAGGCCTTCGTTGCTCTGTGGGGCACGACGTGGATGCGCCTCCAGGGCCAGGAGGCCGAGCCGGTGGCGCAACCCGAGCCGAAGGATGCGCGGTTCGCCGACGCCGAATGGTCGTCGAACCCGTACTTCGACTTCATCAAGCAGGGCTACCTGATCACCACCCGCTGGGCCGAAGGCCTGGTGAACGAGGCCGAGGGCATCGACGAGCACACCCGCCACAAGGCGCAGTTCTACCTGCGCCAGCTCGCCGGCGCGCTCTCGCCCTCGAACTTCGTGATGACCAACCCCGAGCTGATCCGGCACACGCTGCAGGAGAACGGCGCCAACCTCGTCCGCGGCATGAAGATGCTGCAGGAGGACATCGAGGCCGGCGCCGGCGAGCTGCGCGTGCGCCAGACCGACCGGAACGCGTTCGAGTTCGGCGTCGACGTCGCGGTGACGCCCGGCGAGGTGGTGTTCCGCAACGACCTGATGGAGCTGATCCAGTACGCGCCGCGCACCGAGACGGTGCTCAAGCGCCCGTTCCTGATCGTGCCTCCGTGGATCAACAAGTTCTACATCCTCGACCTGAATCCGGCGAAAAGCTTGATCGGCTGGATGGTCGACCAGGGCCTCACCGTCTTCGTGATCTCCTGGGTCAACCCGGACGAGCGCCACCGCGACAAGGACTTCGAGTCCTACATGCGCGAGGGCATCGAGGCGGCGATCGACGCGATCGGCGTCGCCACCGGCGAGACGGAAGTGGCGGCGGCCGGCTACTGCGTCGGCGGCACGCTGCTCGCCGTCACGCTCGCGATGCAGGCCGCCACCGGCAACAAGCGCATCAAGAGCGCGACCTTCCTGACCACGCAGGTCGACTTCACCCATGCCGGCGACCTCAAGGTCTTCGCCGACGAGGGGCAGATCCGGCAGATCGAGACCCAGATGGCCGAGCGCGGCTACCTCGACGGCGCCAAGATGGCCAACGCGTTCAACATGCTGCGGCCGAACGACCTTATCTGGTCCTACGTCGTCAACAACTACGTCAAGGGCAAGCCGCCGAGCGCCTTCGACCTGCTGTACTGGAACGCCGACGCCACCCGCATGCCGGCGGCCAACCACGCCTTCTACCTGCGCAACTGCTACCTCGAGAACAACCTCGCGCAGGGCCGGATGGTGCTCGGCAACATCCGCCTCGACCTGAAGAAAGTGACGGTGCCGGTGTTCAACCTCGCCACCCGCGAGGACCACATCGCGCCGGCGATCTCGGTGTTCGAGGGCTCGTCGAAGTTCGGCGGCCCGGTGGACTACGTGCTGGCCGGCTCCGGCCACATCGCCGGCGTCGTCAATCCGCCCTCCAAGCCGAAATACGGCTACTGGACCGGCGGAAAGGCGGAAGGGCGCCTGGAGGATTGGCTCGGGGCCGCCACCGAGACCAAGGGCTCGTGGTGGCCGTACTGGTTCAAGTGGCTCGAGGCGCAGGCGCCCGAGCGCGTGCCCGCCCGCAAGCCCGGCGGCGACGCGCTGCCCTCGCTGGCGCCCGCCCCCGGCACCTACGTGCGCATGAAGGCCTGAGCGTCGGCTTGACCCGCCTGCCGCGGCGACCACCTTCCGCGTCAGGATCGTTCGAAACGGGGGGCGCACATGAAGCTGGTTCGGCACGGAGCGACGGGAGACGAGAAGCCGGGCCTGATCGACGGGAACGGCGGCCTGCGCGACCTGTCCGCGGTCCTGCGCGACATCGCCGGGCCCGGGCTCTCGCCCGAAGCGCTCGACCGCCTGCGCGTGATCGACCCGGAGACGCTGCCGCTCCTGCCGGCTTCGACCCGGCTCGGCCCCTGCGTCGGCGGCACCCGCAACTTCGTCGCGATCGGCCTGAACTTCGCGGATCACGCCGCCGAGACCGGCTCGCCGATCCCGTCCGAGCCGATCGTCTTCAACAAGGCGCCTTCGTGCATCGTCGGCGCCAACGACACGGTGATCATCCCCAAGGGATCGGCCAAGACCGACTGGGAGGTCGAGCTCGCCGTGGTGATCGGCTCCCGCGCCTCCTACGTCCACGCCAACGAGGCGCTCGACTACGTGGCGGGCGTGTGCATCTGCAACGACGTTTCCGAGCGCGAATGGCAGATGGAGCGCGGCCCGACCTGGACGAAGGGCAAGGGCTGCCCGACCTTCGGGCCGCTCGGCCCGTGGCTCGTGACCCTCGACGAGATCCCCGACCTCGGCAACCTCGCGATGAGCCTCGACGTGAACGGGCAGCGAATGCAGACCGGCTCGACCGCGACGATGATCTTCGACGTGCCCCAGCTCGTCGCCTACGTCTCGCATTTCATGATGCTCGAGCCCGGCGACATCATCACCACCGGCACCCCGCCCGGCGTCGGCCTCGGCATGAAGCCGCCGCGCTATCTCAAGGCCGGCGACGAGATGATCGTGCGCATCGAGGGGCTGGGCGAGCAGCGCCAGCCGGTGATCGCGTTCGACGACTGGACCGCGAAGGTCTCCGCCGGCGAGCCCACGAACTGACGCTTTTCCTCGACGGCTGCGGTCGTGCCGCCGCGACGGACGGCGATCCGCTCTCGACTTCGTGAACGTCCTCTGCACAGAAGGTTCGGTACCTCGGAGGACGCCGTCACGTGAGCATCGGTCTGATCGCCCTTCTCGACGACATCGCCGGGATCGCCAAGGTCGCCGCGGCCTCGCTCGACGACGTCGCCGCCCAGGCGGCCAAGGCCGGCGTGAAGGCGGCCGGCGTGGTGATCGACGATGCGGCGGTGACGCCGCGCTACGTCGTCGGCTTCGCCGCCGAGCGCGAGCTGGCGATCGTCGGCAGGATCGCGCTGGGGTCGCTGCGCAACAAGCTGCTGTTCCTGCTCCCGGCCGCCCTGGCGCTCGGCGCCTTCGCGCCCTGGGCGATCACGCCGCTGCTGATGCTCGGCGGCGCCTACCTCTGCTACGAGGGCGCCGAGAAGGTCTACGAGGCGCTGTTCCCGCATGCCGGCCACGCCGACGACACCCCGGGCGATGCCGCCGGCGACGGCCGGGCGATGGAGGACCGCAAGGTCTCGGGCGCGATCAAGACCGACTTCATCCTCTCGGCCGAGATCATGGCGATCACCCTGGCGGCGCTGCCCGACGGCGGCGTCGCCACGAAGGCCGCCGTGATGGCGCTGGTGGCCGTCGGCATCACCGCCTTCGTCTACGGCGCGGTGGCGCTGATCGTGAAGGCGGACGACGCCGGTCTGGCGATGGCGGCGAGCACCTCCACCTCCGCGTTCGGCGGCGTCACCCGCGCGCTCGGCCGGGGCATCGTCACCGGGATGCCGCCGTTCCTGGCCCTGCTCGCCATCGTCGGCACGGCGGCGATGATCTGGGTCGGCGGCGGCATCCTGGTCCACGGGCTCGAGACCTACGGCCTGCCGCAGGTCGCCCACGCCCTGCATGCGGCCTCCGAAGCGGTCGCCGGCCTGCTGCCGCCCGCCCTGTCCGGCCTTGCCGAATGGCTGGTGACGGCCGCCGGCTCCGGTCTCGTCGGCCTCGTCGTCGGCGGCCTGCTGATTCCGCTGACCAGCTTCGTGATCGCGCCGGCCTGGCATGGCCTGTCGCGCCTGCGCGGTGCGGCGGCCTGAGCCGGACGGCTTGATTTTCGCCCGCGGATTCGCCTCATGGGCGCATGATGCAGCCGACCCCGCTCCCCGCCGCCCCCGCCATCCGCCACGACTGGACGGTCGAGGAGATCCGCGCGATCCACGACCTGCCGCTGCTCGACCTCGTGTTTCGCGCCGCCTCCGTGCACCGGGCCCACAACGATCCGGCCGACATCCAGCGCGCCTCGCTCCTGTCGATCAAGACCGGCGGCTGCCCCGAGGATTGCGCCTACTGCCCGCAATCGGCCCATCACAAGGGCACCGGCATGGCCAAGGAGCGCCTGATGCCGGTCGACGCGGTGCTGCGCGAGGCCGCCGAGGCGAAGGCGGCCGGGGCGCACCGGTTCTGCATGGGCGCCGCCTGGCGCCAGCCGAAGGACGGCCCGGAATTCGACGCGGTGCTGGCCATGGTCCGCGGCGTGCGCGGCCTGGGCATGGAGGCGTGCGTCACCCTCGGCATGCTGACGCCGTCCCAGGCCGGGCGGCTCGCCGAGGCCGGGCTGACCTCCTACAACCACAACCTCGACACCGGCCCGGACTTCTACGAGGACATCATCTCGACCCGGACCTACGCCGACCGGCTCCAGACCCTGGAAAACGTGCGCGAGGCCGGCATCGGCCTGTGCTGCGGCGGCATCGTCGGCATGGGCGAGGGCGTGACCGACCGGGCCGCGATGCTCCAGGTGCTCGCCAACCACGCGCCGCATCCCGAGAGCGTGCCGATCAACGCCCTCGTCGCCGTCGAGGGCACGCCGCTGGAGGACCGCCCGCCGGTCGACCCGCTCGACCTCGTGCGGATGTGCGCGACCGCGCGGATCGTGATGCCGAAGGCGCGGGTGCGCCTCAGCGCCGGGCGCAAGGGGCTGACCCGCGAGGCGCAGATCCTGTGCTTCCTCGCCGGCGCCAACTCGATCTTCTACGGCGAGCGCCTGCTGACCACCGCCAACAACGAGACCGATTCCGACGCCGCCCTGCTGCGCGACATCGGCATCACGGTGGCCGCGCCCATGATGGAAGCCGCCGAGTAGGCCTCAGGCCTCGGCGTCCGGCAGCACGATCCGGAACCGGGTGCCCTCGGCGGCGGGGTCGAGCGACAACGTCCCGCCGTTCAGCCGCACGAGCTCGGAGGCGATGGCGAGGCCGAGCCCGGTGCCGCCCGAGCGCATCGAGCCCTGGAAGGCCTCGAACAGGTGCTCCTTCGCCCGCGCCGGCAGGCCGGGACCGTTGTCGGCCACCAGGATCGTCACCGCACCGGCGCATTCGCGCCCGGCCGCGATCCGCACCTCCGGCGAGGCCACGTTCGCCTCGGTGAAGTCGTGCGCCTGCACGGCGTTGCGCACCAGGTTTCCGATCGCCCGCCCGATCTGCTCGGAATCGGCGAACACCGTCAGCTCGGGGGCGACCTCGGTCACGACCCGGACGCGGCCGTGGGCGGAGAGCGCCGCGAGATCGGCGAGTTCCGCGAGGACCGGGGCCAGCGCGAACGCGCGGCTGCGCGGCGTGCGCTCGGCGGCGCGGCCGTAGGCCAGCGTCGCCTCGCAGAAGCGGATCGCCCGCCCCAGCGTCGCGACGAGGCGCGGCGCCACGCGCTGCACCGTCGGGTCCGAGGTTTCCTCGAGCCGGTCGCCGAGCAGCTGCGCTCCGGTCAGCAGGTTGCGCAGCTCGTGGTTGATCTTGGCGACCGAGAGCCCGAGCTCGGCGAGCCGGCGCTTCTGGCGCAGCTGGTCCGCGAGCGTCCGCTGCATCCGCGCCAGCGCGGTCTCGGCGAGCCCGATCTCGTCGCTGCGCGGCGCGGGCGTGATGATCCGGTCGGCCCCCTCCGGGTCGTCGGCGAAGGCGGTGATGTTGCGCGCGAGCCGGCGCACCGGCCGCACGATCAGGGTCTGCAGCACGAAGAAGACGAGGCCGGCCGCGGCGGTGGCGATGATCAGCGACGACACCGCCAGCCGGATCGCGAAATCGACCACCGCCTGCTTCAGCGGCGCGTCGTCGAGGATTATCTCGACCAGGTCGAAGCCTTCCCAGCCCTGGCCGACGATGCGGATCGGCTCGTCGACCGGTTCGGTCAGCGTCCGCCAGGCGCCGCGGATGGCGCACCAGATCGATCGGTTGCGCAGGTCGACCGTGTCAGAGACCCGGTCCGGCATCGGCTCGATCGACAGGAGCTGGCGGGTATCGCCGTCGCGGACCGCGATCGCGCGGGCGCCGACGCCGGCCAGCAGGCGCCGGGCGAGCTCGTCGGACACCGGGTGCCCTTCGCTGGCATCGAGCACGAGGGCCGCGACCTGCGCGGCGCTGATTCTGTCGGACAGCCAGGACAGGCGGTAATTCGCGACCGCGGGCACGAAGATCAGGATCTCGATCGCCGCGACGAAGGCGACGGTGACGAGGAAGAGGCGTCCGGAAAGGCCGAGGCGCTTGAGCCAGCGGTCGGAACGCGGCACCGCGACGGGCGCGTCGCGCTCTGCCGCCTCCGTCGAGTCCGTGTCAGTCCTTGCGACCACTGCTATCCCGGCCCCGGAAAGCGCGGCGACCCCGTGCCTCTTCGCGAACGTCCCGTCGCCACCCGCATCCCCTGGCCGAGACGGTGGCACGATCATCCCTCGTAGCCCGCGGGCCGAGGAAGCGTCGAGGGGGCATCACCCCCGGGATCGGCGCGCGAACGCGATTTTCAGTACGCAGCGTGGGGATAATCGCGTCCCGCGAAGGTCGAGCGGTCCCGCGGATCAGCCCGCGTTGCGCCGGATGAAGCGCCGCCGCAGGCCGATCGAGAGCAGCGCGAACAGGCCGAGGCCGCCGAGGCCGATCACCATCCGCGGCGTCACCAGCGCGCGGAAGCTCAGCGCGTTGTCGCAATCGCTGCCGCCGGCGGACAGGCATACTGCTTTCGCGTCCGCATGGGCCGCGACCACGTCCTCGATGCCGGCGCCGGTCGCCGCGTAGACGAAGGCGCCGGGCAGCAGGCCGCAGGCGGTGGCGAGCACGAAGGTGCGCAGCGCCACGCCGAACGCGGCCGGCCCGAGATTGGTCATCCAGAACGGGAACAGCGGCAGCAGGCGCAGGAACACGATGTAGCCGAAGGCATCGTTGCGGAACCCCTCGGCGAGCGCGCCGAGCCGCGGGCCGGCCACCCGCCGCAGCAGGTCCGAGGCCGGCCCGCGGCCGATCGCGAAGACGATCGCGGCGCCTGTGGTGGCGGCGCAGACGGCGACGATCGCGCCGGTGACGATGCCGAACAGGAAGCCGCACACCATGGTGAGGATCAGCGTCGCCGGCACCGAGACGACGACGGAGCCGACATAGATCAGGTAGGCCAGCACGAGGGCGCGCGGGCGGTCCGCCTCGACGAAGGCGCGCAGCCATTGCCGCGACTCGAGCAGCCGGTCGAGGCTGAGGAGCTGCGACGCGCCCGAGACCAGCACGGCGATCGACAGCGCGATCAGCAGCGCCAGGGGCAGCCAGCGCAGCGCGCGGCGGCGGGCGGAGCGCGGACGCTCGGGCGGCGTCGCGCCGGCCGCGGTCACGCGGGCTTACGCATCCGCAGGATCTTGAAGAACCCGCCCGGGAAGGTCGGCGCGACGCCGATGAACTCGACGCCGTTGCGCCGCGCCCAGGCCTCGATCCGGGTCGACTTGAAGTCCGACGACCAGCCGATCTTCGTGCAGAGCGGCGCGACGATCTCCTCAACCTTCGCCACCGGTCCCTCGGTCTGCCCGAAATGGTTGGCGAGCACGATGCCGCCGCCGGGGCGGACCACCCGCAGGAACTCGGACAGGGCGGCTTCCGGGTCGGGCACCAGGGTGATCAGGAACTGCGCCACCACCGCGTCGAACGACGCATCGGCGTAGCCGAGGCGGCAGACGTCCATCACCTGCAGGCCCTTCACGTGGGTAAGGCCGCGGCGCTGCACCTTGCGGCGGGCGCGCTTCAGCATGTCCTCGGACAGGTCGACGCCGCAGACGAAGCTGGCGCGCGGGTAGTAGCCGAGCGACAGGCCGGTGCCGACGCCGGCCTCGAGGATGCGCGGGCCGCTCTCGGCGGCGGCGGCCACCGCGGCCCGGGCGGCCGGCTCGGTGAGCTTGTCGTAGACCACGTCGTAGACCGGCGCCCAGCGGGCATAGGCCTTGCGCATCAGGGCGGTGCTCGGCCCGGCCTCCGGCTCGCTCAGCATTCGTGTTCTCTTCCGGTCTCGAGGGGGATGTTCAGAGCGGGCCGCGTCGGATCACGCGGCTCTCGCCGCGCCGGCCGAGGCCGCGTCGATGCGGCGGATCGTGCCGCCGCCGAGCACGCGTCCGCGCGGGGTCTCGTCGGCGTAGATCGCGCAGGCCTGGCCCGGCGAGACCCCGTCCTCGGGCACGGCCAGGACGATCTCGGCGGCGCCGGTCGCGGGGTCGTAGTCGAGCCGGGCAAGGCGCGGCTCGCGCGTCGAGCGCACGCGCACCGCGACCGCCATGTCGGAGACGGGGCCCGGTGCCCCGAGCCAGTTCACGTCGGTGAGCCGGATGCGGTGGGTCGCCAGCGCGGTGCGCGGGCCGACCACCACGCGGGCGGTGTCAGGCTCGAGCCGGACCACGTAGAGCGGCTCGGGCGAGGCCACGCGCAGGCCGCGGCGCTGGCCGACGGTGTAGTGGATGATGCCCTCATGGCGCCCGAGCGCCTGGCCTTCGAGATCCACGATCTCGCCCGGCCGCGCGGCGTCGGGGCGGAGCCGCGCGATCACGTCGGCGTAGCGGCCCTGCGGCACGAAGCAGATGTCCTGGCTGTCGGGCTTCTCCGACACCACCAGCTCCAGCTCGCGCGCCAGGCGCCGGGTCTCGTCCTTGGGCAGCTCGCCGAGCGGGAACCGCAGGAAGTCGAGCTGGTCCTGCGTCGTGGCGTAGAGGAAGTAGCTCTGGTCGCGCGCCGGATCGAGGGCGCGGTAGAGCGCGCGGCGCCCGCCCTCCCCCGGCAGCGCCCGGCTCGCGACGTAATGGCCGGTGGCGAGGCAGTCGGCGTCGAGGTCGCGGGCGGTCGCCAGCAGGTCGCGGAACTTGATCGAGCGGTTGCACTCGACGCACGGGATCGGCGTCTCGCCGGCCAGGTAGCTCTCGGCGAACCGGTCGATCACCGCGTCGCGGAAGCGGTCCTCGTAGTCGAGGACGTAGTGCGGAATGCCGAGGCGCTCGGCGACGCGGCGGGCGTCGTGGATGTCCTGGCCGGCGCAGCAGGCGCCCTTGCGATGGGTCGCGGCGCCGTGGTCGTAGAGCTGCAGGGTGATGCCGACGACGTCGTAGCCCTGGCGCTTCAGCAGCCCGGCCACGACGGAGGAATCGACGCCGCCGGACATGGCGACGACGACGCGCGTCTCGTGCGGGAGCTTGGCAAGATCGAGGGAGTTCATGGCGCCGGGTCTGACGGCGGCACGGGTCTGCGAAGATCCCGCCGCACGGGCCTGTCTATAGTGTGTGTCGTTCGGCGTTTCCAGGGCGCGTCCCGATCGCCGCGGTCGACCGCCCCGGCAAGTCCTGCCGGGCACGCGGCAGCATCGGCCCGCGGCGGCATGATCCCCCAGCCGGTCCTTCGCCGAAAGACGATGTTTCTCAGTATCTTGGCTCGGCGCACGCGCTGGCCTGTCGCTTGCTCCGCCTCCCGCAGGAGAGCGTGCATGGCGGTGGGAACGACGGACTTCGTGGATGCGGCGGCGCAGGCATCCGCCCGCGCGACGACGCGCGACCTGGCGGATGCGGCGGCGGCGCATGCCCGCTTCGGCCGCGATCTCGAAGCCGCCACCGCCAAGGACAACGCCCAGGCCCGCAACGCCGCCGAGCGCCAGCGCAGCGCGGACGCGACCGCCGCCGGCCGGGCCGACCGCGCCAAGGCCGCCGACCTCGCTGCCGCCGACGCCAAAACGGCCCGCGCCGCTGCAATCCGCGACGCATCCGCGAAGGCCGGCCCGGCCGCGCCGGGCGCGGGTGCCGCGCCGTCCGATCCCGCTCCCTCGCGATTTGGCACGGCGGCGACCGCCCGCGATGCCGGTTCGACCCAGCCCGAGGCGGAAGCGCCGGCCCAGGACGATGCGCCGCCGACGGAGGACGCCTCGGCGGCCTCCGCCGGCAAGCCGGCGCCGACGAAGACCGCGGCGGCCGAGACCGAGGACGGCAAGGTCACCGACGCGAAGGCCGCCGACGCGAAGGGTGCCGACCCGAAGGCGGCCGACGTCGCTCTCGCGACCCCGACCCTCGCGCTCGTCCTCGGCGCTGCGCCTCCGACGCGTCTCGGCGCCGCCGCGAAGGCGATGTCGGCCGGCACCGGCGCGACGGCGGCAGCCGGCGTCGGCGTCGCGGGCACGACGGCGGGCGCCGGGCTGGCCGAGATCGCCGGCGGGACGGCATCGCCCGCAGACGCGACGGGCGACGATGCGGTGGCCGGCGCGGATGCCGGGCCGGGCACGGCGGCCAAGGCCGACCTCTTCGCCGCGCTCACCGACGCCGCGTCGGCCGGCCCCGCGACGCCGCACCCCGTCGCCAAGGCCCAGGCCGCGCCGTCCGGCTCCTCGCCGATCGCCGCGGACAAGGCCGCGGCCCAGCCGACAGCGGCGCCGGTGCCGCTCGGCCAGGTGCCGATGACGATCGGGCTGCGGTCGCTCGCCGGATCGAGCGAGTTCCAGATCCGGCTCGATCCGCTCGAGCTGGGCCGCGTCGACGTCACCCTCGACATCGACAAGGACAAGGGCACCGTCACGACGCATCTCGTCGTCGAGCGCGTCGAGACCCTGGCGATGCTCCAGCGCGATGCCGGCAGCCTGCAGCAGGCACTGGCCCAGGCTGGGCTCGACCCATCGCAGGGCGGCATCACGATGTCGCTGCGCAGCGACGGCGGATCCGGCGGGGAGACCGCGCAGCGCGGCGGGCAGCCCGGCCGCGGCAGCGCCCCGCCCGGCACCCCTTCCGAGGCCGCCGTCGCGGAAATCGCGCCGACGCGCGCGCTCCGGGGCCTGAGCGGCCTCGACATCCGAATCTGAGGAGGCTCCCACGATGACCAGCGGCATTTCCAGCCTGACCAGTGCGGCCTCATCGAGCAGCACGGGCAAGACCGCCGACAGCGCGACGCTGGCGAGCAACTTCACGCAGTTCCTGACCCTGCTGACGACGCAGCTGAAGAACCAGAACCCGCTCGACCCGATGGACACCAACCAGTTCACCCAGCAGCTGGTGCAGTTCGCGCAGGTGGAGCAGCAGCTCAAGGGCAACGACCGCCTCGACAGCATCCTGGCGAGCAGCAAGGCGGCGAGCTCGGCCTCGGCCACGAGCTACATCGGCAAGACCATCACCACCGACGGCACCACCGCCGACCTCAAGGACGGCTCCGCGACCTGGAGCCTGACGCCGGCGCGCGCGGCGACCAAGGCGGTGGTGACGATCTCCGATTCCAACGGCAACGTCGTCGGCACCCAGACGACGTCGCTCGCCGCCGGCCCCCAGACCTTCTCCTGGAACGGCAAGAACTCGTCCGGGCTTGCCTCGGCGGCGGGCACCTACTCGATCAAGGTCTCGGCCACCGATGCGACCGGCGCCGCCGTCTCGGTCGCGACCGAGACGACCGGCACCGTGGACGAGGTCGACCTCAGCGGGGCCAACCCGGTCTTGGTCATCGGCACCTCGCGCGTGCCGCTCTCCAGCGTCACCGGGATCGGGTTGTCCACAACCTCGGGATAACGAATCACTTCCGAGTGATCCGCTTCAACATGTTTTAAGCCCACGCAAGTAGGTTGATGGCTCGACAGGTCAGTCGAGTTGTAGAGCGTATCATGACCGAACCGCACCGCCCGAGAGTGAAATACGTGATCGGGCCCGATGGAAGTCCCCTGACGATCGCCGACCTGCCGCCCACGAGCACCCGTCGATGGGTGATCCGCCGGAAGGCCGAAGTGGTGGCCGCCGTCCGCGGCGGTCTCCTTAGCCTGGAAGAGGCTTGCCAGCGCTACACCCTCACCACCGAGGAGTTCCTGAGCTGGCAGTTCTCGATCGACCAGCACGGCCTTGCCGGCCTGCGCACCACGCGCATCCAGCATTACCGCCACTGACTCGACCCCGTGCCCCGGCCGGCGCGGTTCAGCCCGCGCGGTCGCCGCCGGTTTCACGCGAAGCCGCATCCGCCTCCCGCGGATGCGGCTTCGCTGCTTGGAGGGCCTCGGCGATGGAGGGGCGGCGGCCATTCGTTAACCGCCCGCTAACCACGGCCTGGGCAAATTCTGCCGGGCGGGGCCGATCGCGGCGCCCGCCTGGGGTGGGCGCGTAACAGCCGTGAAGCCGGTTCTCGATCTCGTCACCAAGCTCGGACCGGCGCGCCTCGCCGCGATGGCGGCGGTGACGCTGACCCTCATCGGCTTCTTCGCCTTCGTGATCCTGCGGGTCTCGCGCCCCGACATGGGCGTGCTGTTCGCCGACCTGTCGGCCCAGGATGCGGCCGCCGTGGTGCGCGACCTCGATGCCCGCGGCATCCGCTACGAGACCCGGGGCGACACCGGCCAGACCGTGATGGCGCCGCGCGCCGACCTGCCCCGCCTGCGCATGGACCTCGCCGGCAAGGGCCTGCCGAGCCAGGCCGGCGTCGGCTACGAGATCTTCGACAAGGGCGACGCGTTCTCGTCGACCAACTTCGTCCAGAACGTGAACCACCTACGTGCCCTCGAAGGCGAGCTGTCGCGCTCGATCCGGGCGATCGGCCGGGTCCAGGCCGCCCGCGTCCACCTCGTCCTGCCCGAGCGCCGCCTGTTCGAGCGCGACCGCGAGCTCCCGAGCGCCGCCATCGTCCTGAAGCTGATGGGCGACCTCGATGCCGGCCAGGTCCGCGCGATCCGGCACCTGGCCGCCTCCGCGGTCGAGGGCCTGAAGCCCGAGCGCGTCTCGATCGTCGACGAGCGCGGCCGGCTCCTGGCGGACGGCGCCCGCGGCGAGCAGGGCGAGGCCGGCGCCTTCGAGGAGAAGCAGACCGGACTCGAGCGCCGCTTGCGCTCGCAGATCGAGGAGATCGTCGCCGGCATCGTCGGGCCGGGCCGTGCCCGCGTCCAGGTCTCGGCCGAGCTCGACATGAACCGCGTCGAGAGCCGCTCGGAGACCTTCGACCCCGAGAGCCGCGTGGTACGCTCGAGCCAGACCCGCACCGAGGCCTCGCAGACCGCCAACAACGAGGGCTCGGTCAGCGTCGGCAACGAGCTGCCCGGCGCGGCCCAAGACAAGGCGCCCGCGCCGAAGGATTCCTCGAACAAGAACGAGGAGACCACGAACTACGAGATCTCCAAGGTCACGCGGACCGAGGTGGTCGAGGGCGGCCGGGTGAAGCGCCTCTCGGTGGCGGTGTTGGTCGACGGCGCCTACGCGCCCGGCCCCGACGGCAAGGTCGCCTACCAGCCCCGGCCGGCGGCCGAGATCGAGCGGATCGCGGCCCTGGTGCGCAGCACCGTCGGCTTTGACAAGGCGCGCGGCGACCAGATCGAGGTGGTGAACCTGCGCTTCGCCGAGGCGCCGACCCCGGCCGACTTCGTCGAGCCGACGCTGATCCAGTCGCTGCTCAGCCCGACCAAGGAAGACGTGATGCGGTTCGTCGAGCTCGGCGTGCTCGCCTTGCTCACCCTGATCGTGCTGCTCGTCGTCGTGCGTCCGCTGCTGCGCCGCGTGCTCGCCTCCGACCCGGCGGCGACGCCGCTGCTCGGTGCGGCGGGCGCGGCGGGCGGGGTGGACATCGAAGCCGGCGGCACGATCCTGGTGCCGCGGGAGAACCAGACCGCCCGGCTGATGGAATTCGCCAAGATCAACGGGCAGATCCAGGCCGACACCGTGCAGCGGGTGGTCGACATGGTCCGCGCCAGCCCGTCCGAGACGGTCGAGGTCCTGCGCAACTGGATCCAGGAAACGCCGTAGCCGGCACGATGCGAACGACGACCGAGTGGCTTTGAGGAGGGGACGGGACGATGGCGGCGGGTGCGGGACTGGGTGAGAGCTTGCAGGACCTCGGGGGATCGGCGTTCGCGTCGATGCCGGGGCCGCAACGTGCCGCCGCGCTGCTGCTGCTCCTCGGCGAGGCCGAGGGGGCGCCGATCTGGCAGCGCCTGGAGGAGGACGAGATCAAGACGGTCTCGCACGCGATGGTCCAGCTCGGATCGCTGGAAGCCGAGACGGTCGAGAAGCTGATCATCGACTTCGTCTCGCGGCTGTCGACCGGCGGGGGCATCACCTCGAACTTCGAGCGCACGGAGTCGCTGCTGCTGAAGATCTTCCCCACCGAGCAGGTCTCGATGATCATGGCCGAGATCAAGGGCGCCTCGGGCAAGCGGGTCTGGGCCTCGATCGCCCAGGTCGATCCCGAGATCCTCGCCGCCTTCCTGCGCAACGAGTACCCGCAGACCGTCGCCGTGGTGCTGTCGAAGGTGCGCTCCGACTACGCGGCCAAGGTGCTCACCCTGCTGCCGGAGGAATTCGCCATCGACGTGCTCAACCGGATGCTGCGGATGGAGACCGTGCAGAAGGAGGCGCTCCGCCACATCGAGGAGACGTTGCGCGTCGAGTTCGTCGCCACCATCGCGCAATCCGCCCGCCGCGACGCGCACGAGATGATGGCCGACGTCTTCAACGCCTTCGACCGCCAGACCGAGGGCCGGTTCCTGGCCGCCCTCGACCAGGGCAACCGCGGCTCGGCCAAGCGCATCCGCGAGCTGATGTTCACCTTCGAGGACCTACTCAAGCTCGATCCCGGCAGCGTGCAGACGCTGATGCGCTCGGTCGACAACGAGACCTTGTGCCGTGCGCTGAAGGGCGCCGACGAGCGCGTGCGCGGCTTCTTCCTGGCGCAGATGTCGACCCGCGCCGCCAAGAACCTCACCGACGAGATGGGCTCGATTGGCCCGATCCGCCTCAAGGAGGTGGACGAGGCCCAGGCCAAGATGACCGAGCTCGCCAAGGACCTCGCCGACAAGGGCGAGATCATGATCGCCAAGAACAGCGCCGAGGAGGAGCTGGTCTATTGAACGCCAAGCCCGCTCCGGCCAAGACGCCGTTCCTTTTCGAGACCGACTTCCGCCGGCCGCAGCCGAGCCGCGAGAGCGTGCGCGCGGCCGAGGCCGCCGACGAGGCCGCCGCCCACGCCCACGCCCGCGGCGTGCAGGAGGGCCGCGCCCAGGCCGAGGCCCAGGCGCAGGCGCGGCTGTCCGATGCGATGACCCGCCTGTCGCTCGCCGCCGCCGGGCTGATCGCGCAGGCCGACGCCCGCGACGTGGCGCGCGAGGACCAGGCGGTCGAGGTGGCGGTGCTGCTCGCCCGCAAGATCGCGGGCGACGCCCTCGACGCCCGGCCGCTCGCCGCGATCGGCGAGGCGGCGCGTGCCGCCCTCCAGCACCTGCGCGGCGTGCCGCACCTTGTCGTGCGCGTCCATGACGGCCTCGTCGAGGAGGCCGAGGGGCTGATGAAGCGGCTGGCGCGCGAGCGCGGCTACGAGGGCCGCCTCGTCGTGCTGGGCGATCCCGACATGGCGTCGGGCGACGCCCGCATCGAGTGGGCCGACGGCGGGATCGTGCGCGAGCGCGCCCGCATCGAGGCCGCGGTCCTCGATGCCCTCGGCACCACCGTCGAACCCTGAGAGATCGAAAGAGCCCGATGTCCGACGATTTCAGCCTGCCGCAGCTCGGCGAACAGGATCCGGTCTTCGCGGGCGAGGATTCGATCCGCGACGTGCCGACGACGCCCAAGAGCGCCTCCGACCTCGAGCAGCTCTTCGACGTGCCGGTGATGGTGTCGGCGGTGCTCGGTGCCGTGCGGATGCCGATCGGCGACCTGCTCCGCCTCGCCCCCGGGGCGGTGCTGGAGCTCGACCGCAAGGTCGGCGAGGCGGTCGACATCTTCGTCAACAACCGCCTCGTCGCCCGCGGCGAGGTCGTCCTGGTCGAGGATCGCCTCGGGGTGACGATGACCGAGATCGTCAAGGGCGACCGCTGACCTCTTGAGACCCGGGCCCCGCGCTCCGCCGTGCACGACGGGGCGGTCCGCGGCGCCGACACAGTTAGAACGGAGACACTGCGATGCGGCTCTTGATCATCGGACGGCTCAACGGCGAGCTGATCACCGCCTCGAAGATCGCGATGAACCGCGGGGCGGCGGTGACCCAGGCCGACGGCGTCGCGCAGGGGCTGAACGTCCTGCGCGCCAAGGGCGCCGACCTCATCATGATCGATGTCGGGCTCTCGATCCGCGACCTCGTCGCGGCGCTGAGCGAGGAGCGCATCCGCACCCCGGTCGTCGCCTGCGGCGTCACCACCGACGCGAAGGCCGCCGTCGCCGCGATCCAGGCGGGCGCCAAGGAGTACATCCCCCTCCCCCCGGACCCGGACCTGATCGCCGCCGTGCTCGAGGCGGTCTCGGCTGACGGACGCGCCTTCGTTTGGCGCGACGCCTCGATGGATAAGGTGGTGCGCCTGGCCGAGCAGATCGCCCGCTCGGAGGCCTCGGTGCTGATTACCGGCGAGAGCGGCACCGGCAAGGAGGTGCTCGCCCGCCACGTCCACCAGAAGTCGGCACGCGGCAACAAGCCGTTCGTCTCGGTCAACTGCGCCGCGATCCCCGAGGCCCTGCTCGAATCCGAGCTGTTCGGCCACGAGAAGGGCGCCTTCACCGGCGCGGTCGCCCGGCGCATCGGCCGCTTCGAGGAGGCCAACGGCGGCACGCTGCTGCTGGACGAGATTTCGGAGATGGACGTCCGCCTGCAATCCAAGCTGCTGCGGGCGCTGCAGGAGCGGGTGATCGACCGCGTCGGCGGCTCGGCCCCGGTCAAGGTCGACATCCGCGTGCTCGCCACCTCGAACCGCAACCTCGCCGAGGAGGTCCGCAAGGGCACGTTCCGCGAGGACCTGTTCTACCGCCTCAACGTCGTCCACCTGCGCCTGCCGCCCCTGCGCGAGCGCCCGGCCGACATCCTCGAGCTCGCCGCGCACTTCGCCAAGAAGTATGCCGAGGTGAACGGCGTGCCGGTGCGGCCGCTCGGGCGGGCGGCGCAGGAGATGGTGCTGAAGAACCCGTGGCGCGGCAACGTGCGCGAGCTCGAGAACACTCTGCACCGGGCGGTGCTGCTCGCCTCCGGCCCTGAGATCGGCGCCGACGCGATCCTGACGCCGGAGGGCGACTCGATCGCCGCGCCGGTCGGTGCCGCGACGCGCGCGGCCCAGGTGGCGGAAGCCGCGACCCGCGGGCTCGTCGGCCGCACCGTGGCGCAGGTCGAATGCGACCTGATCCTCGACACCCTCGACCATTGCCTCGGCAACCGCACCCATGCGGCCAAGATCCTCGGCATCTCGATCCGGACGCTGCGCAACAAGCTCAACGAGTATGTCGGCTCGGGGCTCGAGGTGGCCGAGCCCGGCTCCGCCCGGGCGATCGCCGCCTACGGCTGATCGGCCTCCGCCGTCGGCTCCGCCGCGGCGCGGGGGCGGTGCTCGGGAAGCGTCACGCGCACCACCGTGCCGGCACCGACCTCGCTCTCGAAGGCGAGGCGGCCCCGGTGGCGGTTGAGGCTGTGCTTGACGATGGCGAGGCCGAGCCCGGTGCCGCCCTTCTGGCGGCTCGACGCCACGTCGATGCGGTAGAAGCGCTCGGTCAGGCGCGGCAGGTGCTCGGGGGCGATGCCCGGCCCGTCGTCGCGCACGCTCAGCACGATGCGGCTGCCGAGCAGCGCGTCGCGCGTCCGCGCCAGGCCGACGACGACGCTGCGGCCGCCGTACTTCACCGCGTTCTCGATCAGGTTCTCGACGACGCGCAGCAGCTCGTCCGGCTCGCCGAGCACCGGATACGCGCCCTCCCCCGCCTCCAGGACGACCGCGACGCCGCGGGCCGCCGCGAGCGCCCCTTGCGCATCGACCATCTGGCGGGCGATCGTGCCGAGGTCGACCACCTGGGTCGGCGCCACGTGCTCGCGCAGCTCGATCCGCGAGAGCGAGAGCAGGTCGTCGATCAGCCGGGTCATCCGCTGCGCCTGGCTGTGCATGATGCCGAGGAAGCGCTCGCGGGCCGGCGCGTCGGCACGGGCCGGGCCCTGCAGCGTCTCGATGAAGCCGAGGAGCGAGGCCAGCGGCGTGCGCAGCTCGTGGCTGGCATTGGCGACGAAATCGACCCGCATCGCCTCGAGGCGCCGCGCGGCGGTGAGGTCGCGCAGGAACAGCACCACGTTCGGCTGGCCGCCCTCCGGCATCGGCAGCGCGCCGATCTGGACCTCGAAGGCGCGCTCGGTCGGCACGCGGACGGCGTAGGTGGTCTTCGCGGGCGCGCCGGTGCGCAGCACCGCCTCCACCGCGTCGAGCACGTCCGGCGCGCGCAGGGCGAAGGAGAGGGGGTGGCGCAGGCGCAAGGCCGGCAGCAGGGCCCGCGCCGCCGGGTTCGCCTCAATCACCACCGCGCGGCGGTCGATGAGGATCACCGGGTCGGGGATGTTGGCGAGCAGCGCCTCGGCGACCGCGTGGCGATCGGTCTGGCGCAGGCTCGGTGACGCGGCGATCGCGTCGCGCCCGCGGGTGGCGAGGAAGCCGCCGACGCAGATCGCCGCGAGCCCCGCCGCGATCATCGGCCCGTCGAGGAGGCCGCGGTGGTACGCGAAGAGACCGACGAGCGAGACCGCCGTCGCCGCGCTGGTCCAGGCCGTCCGGCTCGTGGCGGCCTCAGGCATGCTCGCGGCCGCCGAGGCTCACGGCTCTCCGCGCGCGCGGCCCGCCCGCTTCACGATCTCATAGGCGCCGAGCATCGCCAGCGCGGTGACGAAGGGCACGACGTAGTAGCAGATCCGGAACAGCAGCAGAGAGCCCAGCACCTGCTCCCGCGGCAGGCTCGACAGCGCCAGCAGGATCGTCGCCTCGAACACGCCGAGCCCGCCGGGCGCGTTCGAGGCGATGCCGAGCATCGCCGCGAGGACGTAGATCGCCAGGAAGGTGGTGAAGCCGATGGAGAGGCCCGCCGGCATCAGCACGTACAGCACGGCGGCCGCCGCGCAGACGTCGCCGATGCCGACCACCATCTGCCCCAGGGAGACGGAGGCGCCCGGCAGCTCCAGGCGCCATTGCCGGATGGTGACGTGCCGGCGCTTGGCCGAGACCCAGCCGAGATAGCCGAGCACCAGGGCCAGCGCGAACAGCCCGACGCCCTGGTTGATCCGGATCGACGTGAAGGCGAGGCCCGCGAGCTGGCTCGCCTCGATGATCAGGCTCAAGCCCAGCACCACGCCCATGCCGAGCCAGAAGGTGAAGCCGGCGATGACCGTGAGCGCGGCGATCTTCGCCGCGGTGAGGCCCTGGCGCGCATAGATCCAGTAACGGATCGTGCCGGCGGTCAGCAGCGGGAAGCCGAGCGTGAAGCTCACCGCGTAGCTCGTGAACGAGGCGAGCGCGGTGATCCGGTAGGGCACCTTGATCCGCAGCTGTCGCAGGGCGAGTGCGTCGTAGCCGGTGAGGAAGAGGTAGCTGACGAAGACGAACAGGAAGGCGAGGCCGAGCTGGTCGGAGCTGGCCTCGACGAACGCCTTGCGCAGATCCGCCCAGGTGACGGTCTGGACCAGCTTCCACAGGACGCCGAGCGAGACGGCGAACAGGATGATGCTCGCCGCGGTGCCGAGCCAGGCGTAGCGGCTGCGCCGGCCCTTGCCCGCCGTGCCGTCGGCCGGGATCGGCGCGTCTGGCGCGGCCGTCTCGGCATGATCGCGCGTTCCGCGATGCTGATCGTGGACGTTCATTCCGATCGGCGTCCGCCTCCGCCGGATATCCCGCCCGGCCGGCGAGCGGGCCGCGGGTTCGATGCCGGATGTTTCGGGCCGTTGCCCGTTGCCCCGCATGTAGAACCATCGGCGCTCCAAGGCCAGCGACCGCACCGGCTCGTTCTCAATCGGGCACGGAAAAGCCGGTTCTCGCCGTGCCGCATGTCCGCAGGATGACGCCGGCCTCGCCCAACCCGGCGCGGATGCGCGCGGCCACGTCCGGCGCGGTGCAGACGTAGGTCGGGCTCGGATGCGGGATCGCGACCACCGGAAGACCCGGCCTCAGCACGGCGATGGTCTCACGCGCCATGCCGGCGACGCGGCCGGACAGGACGACGACGGCGAGGTCGGGCAGGAGCGCGAGCAGCGGGGCGAGGCAGGGCGCCGCGGCATGGATCTCGGAGCGGCGCGGCGCCCGGTTCAGGGCGCCCTCGGCATGGATCACGAACGGGATCGCGTTCCAGATCAGCGTGTCGGCCCGCGCGATCCCCGCCTCCGCGAGGAAGCGGAACAGGTTGGCCGCGGTGCCGGTGGGGTTGTCGCGCGAGACGAAGCCGGTGCGGACGATCGCCGGTCCCGGCGTCTCCAGCAGGAGCAGCAGGCGTGCGTGGATGCCGCCGTCGAGGGGATCCGGGTCGGGAACGGGGGCGTCGAACTCTCGGGCGATCCGGGCTGCCATCGCGCGGAGCGGCGCGACGTGGCCGGCATCGCGGATCGCCCGTCGCGCCGCCAGAACCTCCGGGTCGGCCAGGCTCTTCGGCGTGCCGGGCTCAGGCGGCCGCATCGAAACCGGGACAGCCGTCGGGCAGGATGCCCGCGACCGAGACGCGTTCGCGCCCGCCCTCGGCGCCGAGACGGTCCATCAGCGCCGCGCGTCCGCCGAACTGGAAGCCGAGCTGCGTCGCGTAGGCGGCGCAGGCCTCGGCCTTCGCCTCCTGCGCGGCCCGATCGAGGTCGACCTGGCGGACCGGCAGGCCGGCGAAGGAGGCGGCGAGCGGCGCCTTCGGCACGGTATCGCGCACGGTATAGGGGAAATCCCGCCACCACAGCACCGGCTGCCGCGACCCGGTCCTGCGGAAGGCCGCGACCACCTGCAAGTGGTCGACATGGCCGCCGATCGCCTGTGGCGCGAGGATCAGGTCCGGTGCGATGTCCTCGAGCAGCGCCCGGAAGGCGGGGACCAGGTGCTCGACGATGCCGTCGTCGGCACGGGGCTCGGCGAAGAGGTCCGGCGCCGAGCCGTAGCCGCGGTGCGGCGCCTCGCGGAACGGCAGGTGACGCACCTCGACCCCGAGGCAGCGGGCCGCCGCCTCGTCCTCGGCGCGGCGCAGGCGCATGTAGTCCACCGACGCGTCGAGCCCCTTGTCCAGCTGGCAGGCGAGCGCGAACCCGGTCGGGCCGGGGACGCTCTGCGTGAACACCGTCGCCATCACCACGCGCCAGCCCGACGCGGCCAGGGTCGCCAGCGTGCCGCCGCAGGAGAAGGCGGCATCGTCGAGGTGGGGAGACAGGGCGAGCGCGGTGGGCATCGGATCGGGGCTTGCGGCTAGAGCAGGTGCGGCTCGGCGCGGAAGCGGCAGGCCGGATCGTGCGGGAGCGTGTCCGCGAAGTCCGTCGCCGGGCCCGCGTGCACGACCTCGCCGTAGACCGCCATGATCTGACGGCCGACCGCCGTCCAGGAGTACACCCGGCGGCACTCTTCCAGGGCGGCCCCGGCGAGGCGGCGGCGCAAGGTCGCGTCGGTGACGATCCGCGTCAGCGCCTCGGCCAGCGCCGGCACGTCGCCGGGCATCGTCAGGAGGCCGTTCTCCCCGTCGCGCAGGCAGTCCGAGACGCCGACCGCGTGGCAGGACACGACCGCGAGCCCCGCGGCCATCGCCTCCAGGATCGTGTTGGAGAAGCCTTCCGCGTAGGTCGGCGACACGAAGACGTCGGCCTGTCGATAGAGGCTCGGAACGGTGTCGTAATCGGCGTAGCCGGTGAAGCGGATCTCGGCGTCCGAGAACCCGAGTTCCGCGGCCAGCGCGTGCGAGGACTCCACGTCGGGGCCGATGCCCGAGATCGTGGCGGCGAACGGCGTGCCGCGTTCGCGCAGGATCGCCAGGGCCTGGATGAAGTCGAGCACGCCTTTCCGGCGGTCGACGCGGCCGTGATAGAACAGGCGGACCGGTCCGTCATGGGGCGCCGGCAGGCCGTCGCCGCCGCGGGCGAACCGCGCGGTGTCGACGGCACCGGGCACGATGGTGAAGCGGGCCGGGTCGGAGCCGAGCCGGTCGCAGACCTCGTCGACGAAGGAGGCGCCGCCGATCAGTAGGGCGTTGGCGTGGGCCAGCACCTCGCACATCGCGACCCGGTGGGTCTCGCAGCACGACCCGACCCAGTGCCCGTCGCCGCCCTGGATCGAGACCACGTTCGGCACGCCGAGCGCCTTGGACGCCAGCAGCACCGCCCACCCGGTCGGGTATCCGTACTGCGCGTGCAGGACGTCGAAGGGCTTGCGCGCGTGCTCGTCGCGGATGGTCGCGACCATCGTGTCGATGTCGCGCTCGAAGTCGCCGCTCGTCTGCTCGCCGACCTGCTCGAGGCCGATCACCCGCACGCCCGGCACCGCGGGCGGCGGGCCGCCGCCGTAGACGCGGGTGCCGAACGCGTCGCCGCGATACTGCGAGACCATCGTCACGTCGTGGCCGGCCTGGACCAGCTCGCGCAGCAGGTTCTGCGCGTAGACGCTCATGCCGGAAATCGCCGGAAAGTAGCGCCGGCTGACGAAGCAGATCCTCATTGCCGCCGGGTCTCCTGGTCGTCCGGAAGGGGCGGCCCGTCGCGCCGGCAGCTGCGGAGGTATTCGAGCGAGGCCGGGATCATCGCGTCGGCGCGATGGCTCTCGCGCGACAGCTCCACGCAGATCAGCTTGTCGTAGCGGATGGCCTCCAGCGCCTCGAGGATGCCGGGCACGTCCATGTCGCCCTCGCCGAAGGGCAGGTGGATGTGCTCCCCGCGCTTCATGTCCTCGATCGCCACCGTGCCGATGCGTCCGGCGAATTCGTGGACCGCCGCCGCCGGGTCGCGCTCGCCGGTGACGAGGCAATGGCCGGTGTCGAGGGCAAGGCGCAGGCCTCCCACCTCGAGCGCGGCGAAGTCGTCCAGCGTCTCGATCAGCATGCCCGGCTCGGGCTCGAGGCACGGCATCACGCCCTTCTCGGCGGCGTAGGCCACGACCTCGGTCAATCCTTCGACGAGCCAGCCCCGCGCCTCGGCCGGGTCGACGCCCGGTCGCGGCACCCCGGCCCAGAACGAGACCGCCTCGGAATGCAGCATCGCGCCGATGTCGATCGCACGCTTGAGGAAGCCGACGCGGCGCGCGCGGGCCGAGGCGTCTGCGGTGACGAGCGTCGGCTCGTGCTTGGCGCGCGGATCGAGGAGGAAGCGGGCGCCGGTCTCGATCACCGAGCCGAGTTCCAGCTTCTCCAGGCGGCTCGCAACCCGACCGGCCTCCGTCGCCCAGCCCTCCGCGAAGGGGTCGAGGTGGTGGATGTCGAGCGTCAGGGCGACGCCGTCGTAGCCGGCGCCCTTGATCAGGTCGATCGCGTCGTCGAGCCGATGGTTGGCCGCACCGTTCGTGTTGTAGGCGAAGCGAAGCGTCACGCGGCCCTCCCCGTCTGCTCCAGCCGGAACGGGGCATGGTGCGATTCCGGCTCGCGGTAGAGCGGATAGTGGCTGCCGACGATCGACTCCGCCAGCGCGGTGTCGAACAGCGGCTGGCCGCCGAAGCGCTCGATCGCCTCCGGCGTCAGGCGAACCGGCAGCAGGGTCTCGCTCGGGGTGCCGAACGTGATCAGCGGGTGGTCGCGCTCGATCAGCTTGCGGGCGTTGCGCTCGCCGATGCGGTAGTAGCTCATGGTCTCGACCTCGAGCCCCGGCACGATCGCCTTGACAACGCCGACCGCGCCGCCCACCGGCGAGCAGTCGACGTAGAGGATGTCGAACCCGGCCTCGTCGAGCCGGTCGCAGGCGATCTTGCCGCGCGCGTGACCGTCGGCGGCCGGGGTCGTCGGCAGGTCGGTGAACGCCTTGGTCGCCCGCTCGGAATAGACCGTGTCCTTCAGGACGTCGCGCAGGCCCTCGGGGGGCAGCACGATCCATTCGAGCATGGCCTTCAGCGCCCGGCTCTCCTCGAGGTCGAGGCTCGGCAGCGCCTTCTCGATGAACGCGCCGACGTAGCCCGGCGGCGTCACCCGCTCGGCGAAGGCGAGCGGCCCGTGGCCGAAGGCCTTGCGCACGCGGGCGGCCTGGAACTCGAGCAGCGCCTTGCGGAGCGCACGCTCGCGATCCGGGTCGCAGGCCTCGCCGCAGGCCGAGAGCGCGATCGGCACCGGGGCGTCGGCCGGATCCTTGTCGTAGCCGACGACGTAGAGGTTGGTCAGCCCGAACTGGTCGGTGGCGAATTTCGGCAGCGCCCGGATGCCGAGCGCGTCGAGGTGGTCGAGCATCGCCCGCGTCTCGGGTCCGAGGCCCTCCGAGACGTCGAGCATCACGCCCTGGTCGAGCGCACGGAACAGGAGGCCGTTGCCGTCGCGCTGCAGCAGCTCGAGGACGCCGTGGCCGAGCGCGAACGGCACGTCAGGCCCGGCACCGAGGCCGTTGGTGATCAGGTTGGTGAAGGGCTTGTAGCCCTCCGACAGCTCGAAATAATCGGTGGCCGCGATGTCGAGCGGCATCAGCACGATCGCACCGGTCCTGGCGCGCGTCGCCGCGGTCCATTCCAGCACCGTGTCGCGCCCCACCGGGGAGCCGGCCGGCAGGCAGAGGGTCAGCGGGTCGGCGACCGAGCCGGCGCCGTAGACCTTGACGAGGTCGTGGTAGCTCGCGCGCTCCTTCTTGCGCGGCATCACCGCGAGCGACGGCATCAGGTTCTCGGCGATCTCGGCGACCGCGCCGATCAGCGCCTCGTCGTCGGTGGCGCCGTAGCCGATGCCGGACGGCATCGCGCCGACGAAGAACGGATCGTCGAGGAACAGCGAGACGAACCAGACCGGGATGCCGGTGCGGTCGAGCGGCGCCAGGGGGAACCCGACGATCCGGCCCGGCGGAAGGATGTCGAGATAGGCGCGCACCGGCTCCGGCAGGTTCTGCGGCAGCCCCTCGATTCGGCGCGGGCCGCCGAAGCTGTAGGGCCGCGGCGCCTTGATGCGCGGATCGCGGGCGCGGTCGTCCTGGTCGTTCTCGGTCACGTGTTCGGTCCGTCTGCTGGGGCGAGCGCGCCGTAGGCCCGCGCGATCAGCCGCATGGTGTGGAGGTCGCGTGCCGCCGAGTAGGCCTCCCGCTCCGCCGGACGCCGCAGCGCCGAACCGAAGGCCCGGACCTGCTCGGTGAAGGGCGACGCCTCCGCGTCGAAGGCGACGGGCTCGGAGGCGCCGGTCGCACCGTCGGTGAAGGTCACGGTGCCGCCGGCGGTCTGGCCCATCGTGTCGATCGCGGTGAGCAGGCCCTTGGTGCCGACGATCTCGAGGCGGCGGCGCGGCAGCGCGTCGGGGCAGTTGTAGGCGACGTTGAGACTCGCCAGCACCCCGCTCTCGGTCCGCCCGATCAGCAGCGCGCCGTCGTCGACCGCGTAATCCTGGGCCCGCGCCTGCGTGAGGGCCGCGATGTCCATCAGCGATTCGCCGAGGAGGTAGTCGACGAGGTCGAGGCCGTGCGGCGCCAGATCCATCAACGCGCCGCCGCCGGCCTGCGCCGGATCGATGCGCCAGTTGTCCTGGCCGGGGCAGGCCGCCCAGTCGCGCCCGAGCCAGCAGGCGTAGACGATGCGGATCGCCGTCACCGTGCCGAGACGGCCTTCGGCGATCCGGTCGCGCAGGGCGCGATGGCCGGGATGATGACGCTGGTCGAACGCCGTGCCGTAGAACGCCCCCGACCGTGCGACCGCCGCGGCCATCGCCTCGGCGTCGCCGAGGCTCGCCGCCATCGGCTTCTCGCACAGGATCGCCTTGCCCGACGCCGCCAGCGCCTCGACCGCCTGCCGGTGGAGGTGATTGGGCGTCGCGACGTACACCGCCTCGATCTCCGGGTCGGCGACCAGCCGGTCCAGGCTGTCGTAGGCGCGGGCGCCCTCGGCCTCGGCGGCGGCGCGGGAGGCCGCCCCCGGGTCGCACACCGCGACGAGGCGGTGCCCGGCGGCGCGGATGCCCGGCGCCATGTAGTCGCGGGCGACCCAGCCGTAGCCGACGATGCCCCAGCGGACGGCATCCATCACCAGCGCTCCGGGAGATCGATGAATTCCCGGCTGCGCACGCGTCCGATCTCCGCCGCCTCGATGCCGCCGGAAAAGACCAGCCTTTCGGGACCGTCCGATCGCAGCGGGTAGGTGACGTGCGGCGCGTACTCGGCCTCGTAGCGCTCCGAGGGCCACGCGATGGCATACCCGCCCGTCTCGTCGCGGCGATAGAGCGGGTTGAGGACGAGGTCGGCGCCGGCCTTCGGCAGCGTCAGCCCGTCCACGACGGAACGCGGCGCCGGCCGCATCCCCGGCCCGGCGACCACCGAGAACGCCTCGCAGTTCCGCAGCTCCGACGGCGCGCGCGGGCTCGGCGCCCGCGCCGCGACCAGGGCTCGGGTCAGCTCGGCGTCGTCGTAGACGAGGGCGTCGGGAAACAGCTCGGCGATCTCGTCAGCCGAGACGGCGCGGCCGGCCGAGAAGCCGGGGCGGTCGCTGTTGTGGATGTGGCTGAGGGCCAGCCAGCCGTCGTCGCCGGCGTTCTGGCGAAGGTTGTCGAGCAGCGTCGCCTTCTCGTCGAGGAAGTAGAAGGCATCGTTGCAGACGACGAGGTCCACCGGCGCGCCCGGGATCGGCCAATGCGCCGAGCCGGCATCGAAGCAGACGAGCTGCGCACCGGCGCCGACCACCCAGTGCCGGGCGACCCAGAGCTTGGCGAAGACCACGTCGGCGCCCGCGACCTTGCAGCCGCGCTGCTTCAGGGTGCGCAGGTAGTGGCCGATGCCGCAGGCGAACTCGAAGACGCAGACCGGATCGTTCCAGTGCGCTTCGAGCAGGGCGAGGCCGGCGAGATAGGTCGGGTCGCTCCACCGGTGCAGGAAATAATCGCCGACGCGGCCCCAGCCGAGCAGGCGGACGGCATCGCGCAGGGTCGCCGTGGCGCGACCGGCGATCAGCGCGGAGAGGTCGGCCGGCTCGGCCGGCGGGCCGGTCCACCAATCGTCCTGATCGGCGAGCAGGAGCGCGAGCGCCGCGTCGCCCTCGCCGGCGTCGAGATGCGCGAGAACGCGGGCGACGAGGTCGGCCCGGCCGACCCGGAGATAGGGGATGCCGTCGACCACCGGCCAGCGCTCGCCGGCTTCGGCATCGCGCAGGGAATGCGCGGTGTCGGACTTCAGCGCATGGCCGGTCGCGGGCGACCGCAGGTCGAAGGGAATCATCGGAACTCTGATGCCGCGGGCGCGGTCACGGCAGGGACGGCATGGCGGGAATGGCGTCGGATGTCCGGCGCAGAACGAGCGCCGCGACGTCGGTTCTACGGGATGCGCATATCCGCGAGCACGCGATAGTGGAAGCCTTTGACCGGCCCGGCATGGACCAGCTCCATCTCGTCGAGCACCGTGCCCATGGTGAGCGAGGCCGCGCGCAGGTGCTGCGCGATCTGCAGCACGCGGTCGATGCAGTCGGCCGCATGAAACGCCCGGCCTTCCGCCGTCGCGTCGTCCGGCAGCACCGCGCGAGCCCGCTCGACCGATTCCCGCAGCGGGCCGTCGAGCTCGTCGAGCGCCCATTGGGTCGTCCGCGCCATGATCGGGCCGAGATGGTCGCCGAGCAGCATCTCGCCGGTGAAGCCGGCATCGGGCATCGCGGCGTTGTGGAAGTGATGCGCCATCGCGGCGAGGAACACGGTCGCCGGATCGGCCCGGTAGAACGGGCTCAGCACGACACCGTAGACCGCGACCACGAGGCAGTGCTCGGCATGGTTCTCGGGGGGCTCGAGCAGGATGCGGGGACGCCCGGGACAGGTGACACCCGCCCGCGGCTGCTGCGCCAGGGCTGCGACGAAACCCGGCACAGTGCCCTGCTGATGCTCGGCACGATGGCGAAGCCGGTCGCGAAGCGCATCGCGCAGGTGAGGATCGAGTGCCGTCGTGACGCTGTCGAACCCCTCGACGAGGACGCCCGACACGGCCTCGTCCGGCAGGCCCGCAGCGGCCAGGAATGCGGCATCGAGATCGCACAGCCGCGTCGCGGCCAGAGCCGTCGCGGCGACGTCGAGCGCCACATCCTCGGCGGGCGTTCCGCCCGTCAGGGCACTCCAACCCTGCGCGAACAGACGCTCGGCGATGGAGCCGACGCGTCCGGCGGACCGGACGCGCTTGAGATCGTTCATCTCGACGAGCAGGTCGCGCAGCTCGGCGGGCGCCGCAGGCCCGGACACGCCGGTCGCCGGAACGCCGTCCGACATTAGCGGTCGCCGTCCAGCCAATCGAGCAGCATCTTGCCCTGCTTGCCGAAATCGTGCTCGGGACCGTGGCCGTTCTTCACCATCGGCGCCTTGAAGAAGGTCGAGAGCTGCTCCTGCACGCCGCCGTCGCCGCGCTTCTTGGCGAGGTCGAGGACGCGGGCGATCTCAATGACGAGCGGGGCTGCGAGGATCGAGTCCTTGCACAGGAAGTTGACCTTCACCTGCATGCGCTGGCCCATGAAGCCGGTGATGTCGATGTTGTCCCAGGCTTCCTTGTCGTCGCCGCGCGGGCGGTAATAGTGGATGTGGACCAGGTGATCCTCGACCGGGTAGCCGAGGATCGAGTCGAGCACCGTGCCCTTGGTGTTGATCTTCGACTGCAGCGAGGCCGGGTCATTGAGGGCGAGGCCGTCGCGGTTGCCGAGGATGTTGGTCGAGAACCAGCCGTCGACGTGAAGGGCGCGCGCCTTGAAGGCCGGTGCGAGAACCGTCTTCATCATGGTCTGGCCGGTCTTGCCGTCCTTGCCGGCCACCGGAACGTTCATCTCGGTGGCGAGCGACAGCAGCGCCGGCACGTCGGCGGCGATGCTCGGAGTGAAGTTGGCGTAGGGCACGCCGCTCTTGATCGCCGCATAGGCGTAGAGCATCGCCGGCGAGATGTGCTCGTCGCTGGTATCGAGGCCCTTCTCGAAGGCTTCGGTCGAGTTGAGCACGGCGGCGGTGAGGTCGGGCCAGCGCTCGGTAGAGGCGAGGTTCACCACCACGACCTCGTCGAGGTTGCTCTCCTGCTTGAAGCGGCGGAGGTCGGCGGCGATGATCGACACCGCCTCGCGATGGTCGGCGGCGACGATGCGGTTTGCGCCGTCGATGTTCTTGCAGAACTTCGCGCTGCCCACGGCCGGCCAGGGCTGGATGCCCTTCAGCACCTGGGCACCGTTCTCGATGTCCTGCTTGGTGAGCACGCCGTGCCCCTGCGCGGCGGAGGCGAGATCGTCACCGTTCAGATCCCATCCGGCGAAGACGAGATCCTTGTAGTCGGCCATTCCGGCGACTGCGACGCCCGCGAGAGGCAGACCGTCGAGGCGGTTCGATCCGGACTTGATCATCTCGATGCCGGCGATGGCTGTGGTGGCGACGGCGCCACCCATGCCGACGAACGCAACGCCGACGCGACGACCGGTCTGCATGCTCATGGGGAGAAAATTCCTTAAACGCTTCGGACGCAGGGACTTCGAACGGGCCGATGCGGACCGCCCTGCGTGGCCCATGCTAACTGGCTCTCGGGTGCAACGTTCCAAGCCCGAATGCGACATCTTTGTGCCAACCTAGGGCTGAATGGGACCCGAACGGCTGGTTAAGAATGCGTGAAAAGAGAGCGTTAACCGCTCCTTAAGCGTGCCACGCTTGGATCACCGAGCCGTCCCATTGTGGTCACGGCATCCGGCGATAGAGCCGCCGCTTGATCGAAGCCCGGCCGATGAACGCCGCGGCACGAAAAGGACCAGCAATGGGGGTTTTCCCGGAGCCGGCGCTCTGCGCCGACGACGTGAGCCGACTCGTGCCTATCGAGTCGAATTGTGAAGTGGACACCGTGGTTTGGCTGCCGCGGGCCGTGTGCGGGACGCCGCGGAACGAGGCCGGATTTCGCCGCCCGTCCGCCCTGCGCCGCAGGAGCGCCGCGCTGGGGCTGGCCGCCCTGCTCGCCGGGTTCGTCGTGCCGCAGGCCGCCTTCGCGCCGGCGGCCTCGGCCCACGACCGGATCGACGAGCGTCCCCGCGCCGCGATCGACCTGGCTAGCGCCGGACCTTCCCACAACCCCTCCGAGTGGAGCGGCGTTCCCGTCATCGAGCAGGAACCGGCCACCAGCGCGCTGATCGCCGGCGACCTCGCCGCCCTGCCCCAGCCGTCGCCGGAGACCGACGACACCATCCGTTTCGGCAAGGTCGGCGTGCCGCGCCGGATCGTCGACACGATCCTGAAGGCCGCCGCCGCAGCGGGCGTCGACCCGGTCTACCTGATGGCGCTGGCCGACAAGGAATCCAGCTTCGCGACCGACGTGAAGGCGCAGACCTCGTCGGCCGAGGGCCTGTTCCAGTTCGTCACCGCCACCTGGCTCGAGATGATCCGCGACTTCGGCGCCCGCTACGGCCTCGACGCCGAGGCGGCCGCCGTGAAGGGCCGCGGCGCCGCGATCACCGTCGCCGCGCCGATGCGCGACCGGGTGCTGTCGCTGCGCAAGGACCCCTACGTCGCCGCGCTGATGGCGGCGGAGCTGATCAAGCGCGACCGCGGGCGCATCGAGGCGCGCGTCGGCCGGGCGCTGACCACGTCGGAGCTGTACTTCGCGCATTTCCTCGGCACGTCGAGCGCCGGGCGATTCCTGACGATGAGCGCCGACCGCCCGGACGAGGTCGCCGAGCGCGAGTTCCGCAGCGCGGCGCGGGCCAACCGGGCGCTGTTCACGCAGAAGGCCGACAAGGCCGCCGGCAAGGCGCGGCGCCACCTCACGGTGGCCGAGGTCTACGACCGGATCGACGGTATGATCGACCGGCGCCTGTCGCGCTACGAGGGCGTCGCCGCCGTCGCGGCCGCGGTCGAGACGGCCGAGCCCGCGGCGGAGCCGCCGGCCCAGCGCGTCCAGGTCACCGAAGCGCTGCCGCCCGACGGCGAGTGATCGCTCAGGCGCCGGGTCGCTTCGCGTTCGCGAGCTGAGCCGGCGTGTTCTGCGCGCCCATCGCCTGCGCCATGTCGGCGGCCGACTGGCCGGCGGCGTCGCGGCGGTCCGGGTCGGCGCCGTGGGCGAGCAGCAGGTCGACGATCTCGGTGCGGTCGAACATCGCCGCGGTCATCAGCGCGGTGCGGCTGCCGTCGCCGGTGCCGTCAACCGCCGCACCGTGGACGAGGAGCAGCGTCGCGATCGCGACGTCGCCCTTGAAGGCGGCGCCGGCGAGCGGGGTCTGGCCGCGGTCGTTGGGAAGTTCCGGGTCGCCGCCGGCCTCCAGGATGACGCGGGCGGTCTCGGCCTGGCCGTTGTAGGCCGCCAGCATCAGCAGGCTGTCGCCCTTATCGTTGCGGATGTTGGCCGGAAGCCCCTGCCCGAACAACTCCGCCAGCTCGGCGGCATGCCCCATCCGCGCATACTGGAACAGACGACCGGCGAAAGCGACGGTCTCGTCGTCAAGGGCGGGCGGGGACGCGTCAGCGGACATGCAGCGATCTTCGAGCCAGGGGAGCGACACCGCCGATCTGGCGCCGACCCCCCGTCCTGTCCAGTCCGGTCAGGCCGCGGCCGAGACCTTCGGTGCGCTCAAGCCGCCGAAGCGGCGGTCGCGGCGGGTGAATTCGGCCATCGCGGCCGCGAGGTCGGCCTCGCCGAAATCGGGCCACATCCGCTCGGTGAAGTGGAGCTCGGCATAGGCCGCCTCCCACAGCATGAAGTCGGAGAGGCGCTGCTCACCGCCGGTGCGGATCAGCAGGTCGACGTCCACCGGCGAGCCGTGCATCGCGCCGGCGATCTCCGCTCCGAACGCCTCGCGCGAGGCGGGCTGGCCGGCGAGCCGCGCGGCGGCTGCGAGGATCGCGTCGCGGGCGGAATAGTCGACGGCGATGCGCAGGTGGAGCTTGCGCCCGGCGGCGGTCGCGGCCTCGGCCCGCTCGATCGCCTCGGGGAGCCCGGCCGGCAGCCGGTCGCGGCGGCCGACGACGCTGAGGCGGGTGCCGGTGCGGGCGAGCCGCGCCGTCTCGTTGCGCAGGTAGACGCGCAGCAGCCGCATCAGGCCGCCGACCTCGTCGGCCGGGCGCTGCCAGTTGTCGCTGGAGAAGGCGTAGAGGGTCAGCGTGCCGATCCCATGCTCGGGGCAGGCCTCGGCGGTGCGCCGGATCGCCTCGACCCCGGTGCGGTGGCCGGCGGCGCGCGGCAGCCCGCGCCGGGTCGCCCAGCGCCCGTTGCCGTCCATGATGATCGCGGCGTGAAGGCCCGGCCTGGTGTCGGTGGGGCTTTGCATCGTAGAAGGCTCCGGTCGGGGGCGGCGCGGATGGCGGGCGGTCGGCCGTCAGGCCGGGGTGGTGTTGAGGTGGCCGGATTCCGGCAGGCGGGCGGCCTTGGCGGCGTCGCGCACCACCTGTTCCAGGACGCCGAGGTACTCGAGGAAACGGGCCCGCCCCGCCGGCGTCAGCCGGCACAGGGTCTGCGGACGGTTATGAGCGTGGCCTTTCTCCAGGCTGACGAGATCGGCCTCCTGCAGCACCGCGAGGTGGCGGCTGAGGTTGCCGTCGGTGAGCCCGCACAGGCGCTTCAGGTCGGGGAACGCCAGGCCCTTCGGATGGCCGACGAGCGAGGTCAGCACGCTGAGCCGCGCCTTCTCGTGGATCACCCGATCGAGACCGTCGTAGGAGAAGCGGCCGTCGGCCCGATCAGAGATCGCCATCGCCGCCTCCGGTGCCGGACATCACGACGGCGAGCCAGCCCTGCCCGATGGCGAAGGGCAGGCCCATCAGCCAGGGCGAGAGCGCCCGGGTCTCGCCCGCGACCGCCAGCGCGGTCAGGCCGGCGAGAAGGTAGAACGCGCCCGCGCCCTGCACCGCCCGCGGCAGGATCCGCGCCGAGGCGAACAAGCCGAGGCCGACCAGCACCTGCCACAGGCCCGGCAGCATCCAGACCTGATCGGGGGCGAAGCGCGCGATCACCAGGGCGAGGCAGGCGCCCGCCCCGGCGGCGGGCAGGAACCCCTCGATCGCATTCCACACCATCGCGTCCGCCAGGCCCGAATGTAGCTGGCGCGAGCGCCGAACCGTCTCGATGCCGATGAGGCCGCCCGCTGCGCAGGCCGTCGCGATCCACAGGCCGAAGAACAGAAGCGGCCGCGCGTCCGGATCGCCGAGCCAGAGCGCCTGCCCGCACGCGGTCGCCAGGGCGAGCACCCCGGTGGCGGCCAGGGCCGCCGAGCCGAGGCCGCGGAACGCGGTGTCCCGCGCGATCTGCGAGCGGATGGCGACGATGTCGGCCAGCGCCTTGTCGAGGTCGTGCATGGGCTCTCCGGCGTCGAATCGCGCTTTGCATTGCAAAGTAACCCGAGGCCGCATACGCGGCAAGCGAATTATTGCAACCGTTGGTTTCAGTTGTGGCGAAGTTGCTGGCATTCGTGGATCAGGGGGCGGCGCGACCTTGTCATCGTCGACCGCCGTGACGGGCTGCGAGCCGCGAATGCGGCCCGCCCGCCGACCGGGCCCGTCGCGAGGGCCCGGGCATTCCGCCCGGATGTCTTCGCGCGTCTCGCGAATGCGCGAGCCAAGTGTTTTGTAGGGCGCGATTTCGTAAAACCGTGCCATCATCGCCGCGATCACCAGCGGGAGAGCATGATGGCATCCGAGAACAAGCGCGGAAATCGCGAGACGAAGAAACCGAAGAAGGTGGTTTCGAAGACGATTGCTGCGGCACCCTCGACGAAGGACATGGTCAGCGCCGCGATCAAGACCGCCGGCAAGAAGACCAAGTAGCGCAACAGTCGCTTTCGCCCGGCGCCCGGATCGCCCGGGCGATCGGCGCGCCGGGCCGCGGGAAAAGCGCCGGCGTTGTCATCCCGCTAACCGACGGCATGCCACCATTTGGCATGCTCGATCGCATCTGGACGACGGCCAAGGCGGTATTCGGGGTGGGCCTACTCGTGGTCTGCGCGCTGCTGGCTGCGCAGAAGCTCGATCGCGAGCGGGCGGAGCAGTCGGCCCAGGCCATGTTCCGCGCCGGCGGCCCCGAGGCCACCGGCTCGATCACGCCGTCGGCGCCGGCCTCGCAGACGCAGACGCCTTCGGAATAGCGCTCTTTGGGGGCGCGCTACTCGGCCGCCTGCCGGGCGGCGTAGCCGAGCCGGCCGTTCAGCTCCTCGATCAGCTTGACCGCGGCCTCCGCGATCACCGTGCCCGGCGGGAAGATCGCCGAGGCGCCGGCGGCGTAGAGCGCATCGTAGTCGCCGGGCGGGATCACGCCGCCGATCACGATCATCACGTCGCCGCGGCCCTGCTCGCTCAGCGCAGCCTTCAGCTCGGGCACCAGCGTCAGGTGGCCGGCCGCCAGCGACGACACGCCGACGATGTGGACGTCGTTCTCCACCGCCTGCCGCGCGGCCTCCGCCGGCGTCGCGAAGAGCGGCCCGATGTCGACGTCGAAGCCGAGGTCGGCGAAGGCCGAGGCGATGACCTTCTGGCCGCGGTCGTGCCCGTCCTGGCCCATCTTGGCGACGAGGATGCGCGGGCGGCGCCCGTCGTTCTCCTCGAAGGCCTCGACCAGCCCCCGCACCTGCTCGACCGCTGGCGACATGCCACCCACCTCCCGCTTGTACACGCCCGAGATCGACCGGATCTCGGCCCGGTGCCGGCCCCAGGCCTGTTCCAGCGCATCCGAGATCTCGCCCACCGTCGCCTTGGCGCGCGCCGCCTCGACGGCGAGCTCGAGCAGGTTGCCCTCCCCTTCCGCCGCCGCGGTCAGCGCGGCGAGCCGCGCATCGACGTCGGCCTGGTCGCGCTCGGAGCGCAGACGCTTGAGCTTGTCGATCTGCAGCGTGCGCACGTTGCCGTTGTCGACGCGCATCAGCTCGATCTTCATCTCGTCGTCGGGCTTGAACTTGTTGATGCCGACGATGGTCTGGCGGCCGGAATCGATCCGGGCCTGGGCCCGCGCCGCCGCCTCCTCGATCCGGAGCTTGGGGATGCCGGCCTCGATCGCCTTGGCCATGCCGCCGAGCTCCTCGACCTCGCGCAGGTGCTCCCAGGCGCGGGCGACGATGTCGGCGGTGAGCTTCTCGACGTAGTACGAGCCGCCCCACGGGTCGACGATGCGGGTGGTGCCGCTCTCCTGCTGCAGGAACAGCTGGGTGTTGCGGGCGATGCGCGCCGAGAAGTCGGTCGGTAGGGCCAGCGCCTCGTCCAGCGCGTTGGTGTGGAGCGACTGGGTGCCCCCTTGCGTCGCCGCCATCGCCTCGATGCAGGTGCGGGTGACGTTGTTGAACACGTCCTGCGCGGTCAGCGACCAGCCCGAGGTCTGCGAGTGGGTGCGCAGCGGCAGCGACTTCTCGCTCTTCGGCTCGAACTCCTTCACGAGCTTGGCCCAGATCAGGCGCGCGGCCCGCATCTTGGCGATCTCCATGAAGTAGTTCGTCGAGATCGCCCAGAAGAACGACAGCCGCGGGGCGAACTTGTCGATCGTCAGCCCGGCCGCCAGCCCCGCCTTGATGTACTCCACGCCGTCGGCCAGCGTGTAGGCGAGCTCGAGGTCGTTCGTCGCGCCCGCTTCCTGCATGTGGTAGCCGGAGATCGAGATCGAGTTGAACTTCGGCATCTTCTGCGAGGTGTAGGCGAAGATGTCCGAGATGATCCGCATCGAGCCCTTGGGCGGGTAGATGTAGGTGTTGCGGACCATGAACTCCTTGAGGATGTCGTTCTGGATCGTGCCGGCGAGCTTCTCCGGCGGCACGCCCTGCTCCTCGGCGGCGACGATGTAGAGCGCGAGGATCGGCAGCACCGCGCCGTTCATCGTCATCGACACGGTCATCTCGTCGAGCGGGATGCCGGAGAACAGCGTCCGCATGTCGTAGATCGAATCGATCGCCACGCCGGCCATGCCGACGTCGCCCGAGACGCGCGGGTGGTCGGAATCGTAGCCGCGGTGGGTCGCGAGGTCGAAGGCGACCGAGAGGCCCTTCTGCCCGGCGGCGAGGTTGCGCCGGTAGAACGCGTTCGAATCCTCGGCCGTGGAGAAGCCGGCATACTGGCGGATCGTCCAGGGCTGGGTGACGTACATCGTCGGGTACGGCCCGCGCAGGTACGGCGCGACGCCCGGATAGGTGTCGACGAATTCCAGCCCGGCCCGGTCGTCCGGCCCGTAATGGGTCTTCACCGGAATGCCCTCGGGCGTCATCCACGGCTCCCCCGACGGCGGCGGCGGCACGGCGACGGCGTCCGCGCCCCAGGCGATCTCGGCGAAGTTCGGGATGCGGGAGGTCATGGGCGGGCTCTTCGAAGGGGGCCGGACTTTTCGCCATTATAGGCGAGACCCGATCAGACGCGACAGCCCTCTTCGACAAGGCGACACGGCGACAGGATATTCCGGTCGCACCCCTCCCCCGCAGAGGGGGAGGGAAGATGAAGTGTTGGCTCTCAGGCGATCACGCCGCCGTCGCCTCCTGCCCGCCCGCGCGCTCCTTCGCGAGCTTGGTCACCGCTACCTGATCGACCTTGCCGGTGCCGAGCATCGGGATCGCGTCGACCACTACCACCTCGGCCGGGATCGCGAGGTCGGGCGCGCCCCGGCCCTTGGCGAAGGTCTGGTAGGCGGCGCGCGTCGCGTCCTTGCGCTGGGTGAACAGCACCAGCCGCTCGCCCTTGCGCGCGTCCGGCACCGCGGCCACCGCGCTCGGGCTGTCCGGCCACAGGTCGGCGGCGGTCGCCTCGATGCCGGCGAGCGAGATCATCTCGCCGGCGATCTTGGCGAAGCGCTTGGCGCGGCCCTTGATCGCGACGAAGCCCTGCGCGTCGATGGCGACGATGTCGCCGGTGTCGTGCCACCCATCCACGGGAGCCTCCAGCACGCCGGGGTTCTCGGCGCGCAGGTAGCCGAGCATGATGTTGGGGCCGCGCACCACGAGGCGGCCGCCCTCCTCGATGCCGGGGACCGGGTCGAGGCGGTGCTCCATGCCCGGCACCAGGCGCCCGACGGTGCCGAAGCGGTTGAACATCGGCGTGTTGACCGCGACCACCGGTCCGCACTCGGTGACGCCGTAGCCCTCGAGGATGCGCAGGCCGAACTTCTCCGCGTAGGTCCGGCGGGTGGAATCCTTCACCGGCTCGGCGCCGGCCACGACGTAGCGCAAGCTGCGCAGGTCGTAGGCGTGCGCCACCTTGGCGTAGCCGGTCAGGAAAGTGTCGGTGCCGAACAGGACCGTGGCGTTCGAGCCGTAGACCAGCTCCGGCACGATCCGGTAGTGCAGCGGTGACGGGTAGAGGTAGACCGGCACGCCCGAGACCAGCGGCAGCACCAGCGCCGAGGTCAGCCCGAAGGCGTGGAAGATCGGCAGCACGTTGAACACCTTGTCGGATGGCCCGAAATCGATCCGGGCCGCGACCTGGGCGACGTTCGAGAGCATGCCGCGGTTGGCGACCATCACGCCCTTCGGCGTCCCCTCCGAGCCGGAGGTGAACAGGATCGCGGCCGCATCCTCTCCGGTCCGCGCCACGAGGGGCCTGCGCGCCGCCAGCAGCCCGCGGATCTTGTCGCCCGTCGTGATCGTGGCGCGCACGTCCTCCAGGTAGATCAGCTCGACCTTGTCCTTGATCGCCTCGACGAGGGGCCCGAGGCGGCCCTTCTCGATGAAGGCGCGCGAGGTGAGGATCTTCGTCACCTGCGCCGCCGTGCACGCGGAGAGGATGTTGGCCGCGCCGGCCGAGAAGTTGATCATCGCCGGCACCCGGCCGGCGGAGGCCAGCGCGAAGAACGTCACCGCGGCGCCGTTGGCGTTGGGCAGCATCAGCCCGATCGCCCGCCCCTCCCCCGCCAACGGCATCAGCTTGCGGCCGAGGATGTTGGCGCCCATCACGAGGCGCGAATAAGTGAGCTTGCCCGAGACCGGATCCTCCAGCGCCGTGCGGCGCCAGCCGAAGCGCTCGGCGGCCGCGATCAGCGCCGTCATCACGCTCCGGTCGATGTCGGTGGTGTCGAACACTAGCTCGGACATGATGCCGTAGAGCGCCGCGCCCGCCGCCTGCCGGCGCGCCTTGCCCTTCAGCTCCGGGTCGACCCCGAGCTTGACCGGCGGCATCACCGTGACGACCACCTTCGGCCACCAGCGCCGCTTCACCTGATCGCGGGACAGCCGCGAGAACACGGTCTTCTCGAGCCCCTCGATCCGCACCGGCAGGACCATCGCGCCGGACTTGTCGGCGATCAGGCCGGCGCCGTCGTAGACCTTCATCAGGCTGCCGGTGACGGTGAGGCGGCCTTCGGGGAAGATGATCAGGGTCTCGCCGCCCTTCACCGCGTTGATCAGCGAGCGGGTGGCGAGCGGCCGGGTCGGATCGAGCGGCATCGCCTTGGTGACCCGCAGGAACGGCTTCACCCACCAGCGCTGCGCGATGCCGTGGTCGACGGCGAAGACCGGCTCCTGGTCGAGCAGCGACAGGGCGAGCGGCGCGTCGAGGAACGAGACGTGGTTCAGGGCGACGATGCAGTTCGCGCCGGCCTTCTCGACGTTGTCGAGCCCGCGCACCTCGAGCCGGTAGAACGCCCGGAACAGGATCGACAGGAAGTCGCGGAACGGGCTCGTCTCCAGGGTGATGAGGACCACGACCGCGACGACGATGTTGAGCACCGCCACGAGCGCCAGCAGCGTCGCGCTCGAGAAGCCGGCGCCCTGGAGCGCGGCGAGCGCCAAGGTGCCGCCGACCATGAAGGCCGCGGTCATCACGTTGACGGCGCCGATGATGCGGGCGCGCTTGTCCTTGTCGGTCCAGGCCTGCACCGCGGCAAACGACGGCACGATGTAGAGGCCGCCGGCCATGGCCAGCCCGAGGAAGTCGATCGCCACCCGCAGGCCGGAGCCCGTGCGCAGGAAGTCGGCGGCGCCGATCATCGCGCCGGGCTCGGGCGCGTGGTGGGCGACCGTCCAGGCGAGGTCGAGGCCGAACAGGGCCATCAGCAGCGCGCCGACGGGGGTGGGCAGCAGCACGATCCGCCCGCTGCACAGCCACGAGGCCAGGCCCGAGCCCAGCGCGATGCCGACCGAGAACACCGCGAGCAGCAACGTGACCACCGTCTCCGAGCCGTTGAAGTCGTGGCGCACCAGCAGCGGCAGCAAGGACAGCACCACCACGCCGACGAGCCAGAACCAGCTGACGATGATCGAGCCGCGCCACAGGCGGCGGTCGCTCCACAGGTCGCGCAGCAGGGCCACGGTGGAGCGTGCGACGTTGCGGTCGACCTGCAGCTCGGGCGCGCCCTCGCCGGTGCGCGGGATCGCCCGCGCCGCGAGCCAGCACAGCACGGCGAAGGCCATGATCAGGCCGCCGAAGACGAGGTGCGAGCCGCCCATGGCGCTGGCGAAGCCGGCGGCGATCGTGCCGAGCAGGATCGCGAGAAAGGTCGCGGCCTCGACCAGCGCGTTGCCGGCCGGCAGCTCCTCGCGGCGCAGGTGGTCGGGGAGGATGCCGTACTTGATCGGCCCGAACAGGGCCGCGATCGTCCCGAACAGCCCGAGCGCGACGAACAGGATCGGCACCGAGGCGAGGAAGAACCCGAGCACCGCGGTGCCGGCGGCGAAGATCTCGGCGAACTTCAGCCGCTTGGCGATCACCGCCTTGTCGTAGCGGTCGGCGAGCTCGCCCCCGAGGCCCGACAGGATGAAGAACGGCCCGATGAACACGGCGCTCGCCAGCGTCACCAGGATGCCGGAATCGGAATCGCCGCCTTGCGAGACCTTGAACAGGATCAGGAAGGCGAGCGCGTTCTTCAGGAAGTTGTCGTTGAAGGCCGAGAAGAACTGGCACCAGAACAGCGGCGCGAAACGCCGGGCGGTCATCAGCGAACGGAACATGGCGGTCTCCCCGGCTGGGCCATGACTGGCTCAACCCGTGCGGTCGCGTCAAATCCCGGGCCCGGTGCGATCCAAGCTGGACGACGGCATTTGAACAACGTGCAAACTAAGCGATCGCGGGCGGTGCGCAAGCTTGTTCTTGCACGCCGTGCAATCTATCGCTGCATCCCGTGCGCGACCGCACGGGACACCGCGGATGCATAGCGTGAAGACCGTTAAGAAGCGCGCCGCCGGCCCGCGCGGCGACGTCGACCGGGCCGGCTTCCTCGCGCTGGTCTGCGAGGCCGCCGAGGGCATCGTCCGGAACCAGGGCGTGCGCGCCCTCGGGATGCGGCCGCTCGCCGCCGCGATCGGCTACGCGCCGAACTCGATCTACAATGCGGTCGGCGATCTCGACGCGGTGCTGCTGCGGGTGAACGCCCGCACCTTCGCCCGGCTGCGGGACGCGCTCGCGGCGGCCCTCGACCCGGCGGGGTCGCCGCGGGCGAACGCGGCGGCCCTGGCCTCCGCTTACCTCGCCTTCGTCGCCGCGGATCCGGCGATCTGGAGCCTCGTCTCCGACCAGGCGCCCGCGCGCGGCGCCGCGGTGCCGGACTGGTACTGGGAGGCGTTGGCCTCCGCGACCGGCCTCGTCGACGGAACGCTGCAGCCGCTGCTGCCCGACGCCGCCGAGCGCGCCCAGGCGGTGGCCGCCCTGTGGGCGTCGCTGCACGGGCTCGCCTCGCTCTCGACCTCGGGCAAGCTCGGGGCGCTGACCGACGCCGCCCCCGCGGACCTCGCGCGGATGCTCGTCGCCCGCTTCCTGGCGGCGGATCCGGCGGGCTGATTGACCGCTCCCGCGAAACCGGGTTGTTGGGCGGAAAGTCCCTGAGAGATCGAGCGAACCATGGTCCTGAAACGCGTGCCGACGACGCCGTTCTCCGATCAGAAGCCCGGCACGTCCGGCTTGCGCAAGAAGGTCGCCCACTTCCGCCGGCCGCACTACGTCGAGACCTTCGTCCAGGCGATCGTCCAGTCCGTCGCCGGCCGCGAGGGCGCGACCCTGGTGCTCGGCGGCGACGGGCGCTTCTTCAACCGCGCGGTGGTCCAGACCACGCTGAAGATCGCCGCCGCCAACGGCTTCGGCCGCGTCCTCGTCGGCCGGGGCGGCCTGCTCTCGACGCCGGCCGCGTCCTGCGTGATCCGCAAAGCCGGCGCGATCGGCGGCATCATCCTCTCGGCGAGCCATAATCCCGGCGGGCCGGACGGCGATTTCGGCATCAAGTTCAACACCGCCAACGGCGGCCCGGCGCCCGAGAGCGTCACCGAGGCGATCTATTCCGCGACGAAGACGCTGACGGACTATCGCATCGCCGACGTGCCCGACCTCGACCTCGACCAGGTCGGGGCGACGCGGATCGGCGACATGGTCGTGGAGGTGATCGATCCGGTTGCAGACTACGCCGCGCTGATGGCCGAGCTGATCGATTTCGACGCGATCCGCCGCCTGTTCGCATCCGGCTTCCGCATGCGCTTCGATGCGATGAGCGCGGTGACCGGCCCCTACGCCCACGCGATCCTCGAAGGCATGCTCGGCGCCGAGCCCGGCACGGTGGTGAACGGCGAGCCGAAGGAGGATTTCGGCGGCCACCACCCCGATCCGAACCCGGTCCACGCCCACGACCTCTACCAGCTGATGCTCGGCCCCGACGCGCCGGATTTCGGCGCGGCCTCGGACGGCGACGGCGACCGCAACATGATCGTCGCGCCGGGCCTGTTCGTGACCCCGAGCGACAGCCTCGCGATCCTGGCGGCGCACGCAAGCGTCGCGCCCGGCTACGCATCCGGGCTCGCCGGCATCGCCCGCTCGATGCCGACGAGCCGCGCGGCCGACCGCGTCGCGGCCCGCCTCGGGATCGGCGCCTACGAGACGCCGACCGGGTGGAAGTTCTTCGGCACGCTGCTCGATGCCGGCTTGATCACGCTCTGCGGCGAGGAGAGCGCCGGCACCGGCTCGAACCACGTCCGCGAGAAGGACGGGCTGTGGGCGGTGCTGCTCTGGCTCAACATCCTGGCCGCGACGGGCAAGCGCGCCGACGCGATCGTGCGCGAGCACTGGGCGGAGTACGGGCGCGACTACTACGCCCGGCACGATTACGAGGAGATCGCCTCGGACGCCGCCAACCGGCTGATGGACGGGTTGCGGGACAAGCTCGCGGAGCTGCCCGGCCGGCGGATCGGCGACGTCACGGTCTCGGCGGCGGACGATTTCCGCTACGTCGACCCGGTCGACGGCTCGGTGAGCGAGCGCCAGGGCATTCGCGTCACCTTCGCGGAGGATGCCCGCATCGTCTACCGCCTGTCCGGCACCGGCACGGCGGGCGCGACGCTGCGCGTCTACATCGAGCGCTACGAGGGGGCGCCGGACCGGCTCGAGCGGCCGGTCGCCGCGGTGCTGGCTCCGCTGGTCGCCGTCGCCCGCGAGCTGGCGGAGATCGAGGCGCTGACCGGACGGGCCGAGCCGAGCGTGGTGACGTGAGCCGGAACCGATCCCGGTAGACTACCGGTTGCGGAGGTGCCGGGCGGCGCTTGGCATATTGTGTGCCTCCCATGTCGGCACGAGCCCGCGCGGCGGAACGCAAGGAGGTCCTCCTTGCCCGTGGATCGGTGATGCCGTCCGATCGACGGAGGGCGTCGCCGTTTTCTTTCGTCGCGCGGATCGTTCCCGTTCCGCGATCGAAAAGTGCCCGATGGACAAGACTTCGCTCACGCGCCGCAACCTCATGCTCGGCAGCGTCGCCCTCGGCGCGCTCGGGGTGGGCTGGCCGCTCGCCGCGCCCGGCGCCCTCGCTCAGGGGGGCTCGGCGCCCGGCGGCAAACCCGCGGGCACCCTGACCTACGGCATCTCGATGTCGGACCTGCCGCTCACCACCGGGCAGCCGGACAAGGGCGCGGGCGGCTACCAGTTCACCGGGCTGACCCTCTACGATCCGCTGATCGCCTGGGAGCTCGACGTTGCGGACCGCCCCGGCAGGATGGTGCCCGGCCTCGCGACGTCCTGGGAGAGCGACCCGGCCGACCGCAAGAACTGGACGTTCCACCTGCGCGACGGGGTGAAGTTCCACGACGGCTCGGCCTTCGATGCGGACGCGGTGATCTGGAACTTCGACAAGGTGCTCAACAAGGAGGCGCCGCACTTCGACCAGCGCCAGGCCGCCCAGGTGAGGCCGCGCCTGCCCGGCGTGGCGTCGTATCGGAAGCTCGATGCGATGACCGTGCAGGTGACGACGAAGACCGCCGACAGCCTGTTCCCCTACCAGATGCTGTGGTTCCTGATCTCGTCGCCGGCCGGGTTCGAGGCGGCCGGGCGCGACTGGTCGAAGTTCGCGTTCCAGCCCTCCGGGACCGGGCCTTACAAGATCGGCCAGCTCCAGCCCCGCGTCCGCCTCGAGCTCGTGGCGAACGAGGCCTACTGGAACCCCAAGCGCGCCCCGAAGCTCGCCAAGCTGACGCTGGCCTGCGTGCCCGAAGACCTCGCCCGCGTGAACGCGCTCCTGTCGGGCAACGTCGACCTGATCGAATTGCCCGCGCCCGACGCCGTGCCGCGTCTGAAGGCCGCCGGCATGCGGATCGTCGGCAACGACACGCCGCATGTCTGGAACTATCACCTCTCGATGGTCGAGGGCTCGCCCTGGCGCGACATCCGCCTGCGCAAGGCCGCCAACCTCGCGATCGACCGCGACGGCGTGGTGCAGCTGATGGGCGGCCTGGCCGCCCCGGCCGTCGGGCAGGTGCAGGCGTCGAGCCCGTGGTTCGGCAAGCCGACCTTCCAGATCAAGACCGACGTCGCGGCGGCCAAGACGCTCGTGGAGGAGGCCGGCTTCTCGGTGAAGAACCCGGTCAAGGCGACGATCCTGATCCCCACCGGCGGCACCGGGCAGATGCTGTCCCTGCCGATCAACGAGTTCATCCAGCAGAGCTGGGCCGAGATCGGCATCCAGGTCGAGTTCAAGACCGTCGAGCTGGAGGTCGCCTATACCGGCTGGCGCCAGGGCGCGGCCGACCCGAGCCAGAAGGGCGTCTCGGCCGGCAACATCGCCTACGTCACCTCCGATCCGTTCTACGCGATCCTGCGCTTCTACGATTCGCGCCAGATCGCCCCGAACGGCGTGAACTGGAGCCACTGGAAGAACGCCGAGGTCGATGCGCTCTGCGACAAGGTCAAGGCCAGCCTCGACCCGGCGGAGCAGGACAAGCTGCTGGCCCGCATCCACGAGATCGTAGTCGACGAGGCGGTGCAGGTCTGGGTCGTGCACGACACCAACCCGCACGCGCTCTCGCCGAAGGTGAAGGGCTACACCCAGGCCCAGCACTGGTTCCAGGACCTGACGACGCTGGCGTGATGGGGCGGCGCGGGTTTCCTTCGCTACCGGATCGCGCAGATGCGTGACGGGTACTCCCTCCCCCGCAGAGGGGGGAGGGAAGAGCGTGGTCAGGGATGCGGGGTCGGCGATGCGCCGGCCCCCTGCCCCACCCCGTCAAAGCCGCTCGACCTCGGCCGTCGCGCCCGCCAGCCGCACCAGCACCTGCCGCAGCCAGCGGTGGGCCGGGTCGTCGTCGTAGGAGGCGTGCCACAGCATCGAGACCGAGACCGCGTCCAGCTCCACCGGCGCCGGGCTCACCGTCAGCCCGAGCGCGTCGGCGAAGTAGGTCGCGAGCCGCGCGTGCATCGTCGTGATCACCGGGGCGGCGCGCACCAGGAACGGCACCACCAGGAACCGCGGCGTCGTCAGCGCCAGCGTCCGCGCCCGCCCGAGCTTGGCCAGCGCGTCGTCCACGACACCGTGGGCGGTCTCGCGCAGGCTGGTGAGGATGTGCGGGAAGCGCAGGTAGTCGTCCAGGGAGATCGGCGGCGCGAGCCCGACCTGGCCGGCGTCGAACAGGCAGACGTAGGTGTCGCGGTAGAGCAGGCGCTGCTTGTGATGGGTCTGTCCCTCGAACCCGAAGCCGATGGCGAGGTCGACCCGGTCGGCGTCGAGCTCCTCCAGGATGTGCGTGCGGTCGACCGAGCGCAGCAGCAGGCGGATGCCCGGCGCCTCGGCGCGCAGGTAGCCGAGCAGCCGGGGCCCGAGCAGGACCTCGGTGCTGTCCGGCAGGCTGACCGTGAAGGTCCGCTCGGTCGTGGCCGGATCGAACGCCGCCTCGCGCCGGACGATCGCCTGGATCTGCCGCAGGGCCGCGCGGACGGGCTCGGCCAGCGCCAGGGCACGTGGCGTCGGCCGCATGCCGTCGGGGGCGCGGGTCAGCAGCTCGTCGTCGAACAGCCGGCGCAGGCGGGCGAGGCTCGAGCTCATCGCCGACTGGCCGATGCCGATGCGAGCCGCGGCGCGGGTCACGCTGCGCTCGGCCAGCATCGCGTCGAGGGCGACGAGCAGATTCAGGTCGATGCGGCTAAGATCGATGTGATCGATAGTCATCAGCGATACGATCGGTTTGATCCATGCTGCACTGCAGAACATATTCGTGACCAAGGCAAGGGCATCGGGCCCTTGGCAGCACGAAGGTCACACGATCATGTCCATCAAGACTCGCCGCCGCACCGTCGCCCTAGCGGCCATCGTCGCCCTCACCGCCGGCCTCGGCGGTGCAGGCGCAGCCGAGATCAAGCCGGCCGCGGCCGGCAGCGTCGACCTCGGGACCCTGTCCGGCGTCGCCTACTACACCGCCGAGCCGAAAGGGTATCGCGTCGTCGTCACCCTGGCGCCGCGCGCCGCAGCCCCCGCCGTCCGCTTCGAGACGGTCCTGGCCGACGACCAGAGCGTGACGCTCTCGACCCCGCGCCCGGCCGACTCGCCCGCCGAGACGATCGAGATCAGCCGCGTCGGCGACCGCATCCTGGTCCAGCCCTCCCGGACCAAGGCCGTCACGCTGGAAGCCGCGGCCGTCGACTGAGCGCTCCGGGCATGCCCGGCCGTGCCGACCCTCCCGGCCTCGCGACGAGGCCGGGAGCCGGCAGACGCCGTCAGGCCGGATCATGGAGCCGCCGACCGGACGACGCGCGCGCCACCTCCGCGCGGACATGCTCGCGGAACAGCCGGACCCGCGCCGGCAATTCGCGCCCCGCGAGGCTGACCGCCCGGAGCGTCCCGCCGCGGCTCGCCCAATCGGGCATCACCGGAACCAGCGTGCCGGCGCCCAGCGCCTTCGCGGCGACGAGGCTCGGGATGTGGCCGATGCCGACGCTGGCCAGCGTCAACCGCAGCACGGTGGCGAAATCCGTCGCCCGCACCACCGGGCGCACGTCGATCAGCGCCTCGCGCCCGAGCCGGTCCGACACCGCGATCTGCGAGGCGCCGACGCGCTCGCGCGAGAACACCACGTCGTGGTCGCAGAGCCCGGCGAGGTCGGCCGGAGCCGGCTTCCGAGCGAGATAGGCCGGGGCGGCGTAGAGGCCGATCGTCAGCTCGGCGAGGATCGGCGCCATGTAGCCGCTGTCCGGATGCGCGCCGCCGAGCCGCAGGGCGAGGTCGACGCGGTTGGCGGCGAGGTCCAGCCGGTTGTCGGTGATCAGCAGTTCGATGGTGATCTGCGGGTAGCGCGCGCGGAAGCTCGCCACGAGATCGGGCAGCACCTCGACGCCGAAATCGATGGAGGCGGTGACGCGCAGGTGCCCGCGCGGTTCGGTTCGGGCGCCGCGCGCCGTCTCCAAAGCCTCGTCGAGGAGCGCAAGGCTCTCCTGGGCGCGGGCGTGGAAGGCCAGCCCGTCGGCCGTCGGCGAGACCGCGCGCGAGGTTCGCGCCAGCAGCGTCACGCCGAGCACCGCCTCCAGTCGCGAGACACGGCGGCTGACGCTGCCCTTGGTCTCGCGCACGAAGGCCGCCGCCTGGGTCACGCTGCCGAGGTCGACCACCGCGCAGAAGGCACGCACGTCGTCGAGATGCCCGGTGAAGGTTTCCGGAATCGCAACCATGCGTCTCCGGTTACCGCGCTTCCGCACCGCTGGGAAGCGGCCTATCTCGGCGCTTCCGAACGGCGCATCCCGCCGTGCCAGCGAGCCCGGAGCTCTTCGTGAAGCCCTTCAGCCCCTCCGCCCTGTCGATCGCACTCATGCTCGCCGCCGCCCCGGCGCTGGCGCAGACACCGCCGACCCGCGACCCGGCCCAGATCCAGGCCGGCGCCTACGCGGTCGATGCCGGCCACACCCAGGTCGGGTTCACCGTGTCGCACATGGGCTTCTCGAACTATTCCGGCGGGTTCTCCGAGGTTTCGGGCACTCTCGACCTTCAGCCGAAGAGCCCGGCCCAGAGCAGCCTCAAGATTACGATTCCCGTCGCGTCGGTCACCACCACCAGCTCCAAGCTCACCGACGAGCTGAAGGGCGACCAGTGGCTCGACGCGACCAAGTACCCGGAGATGACCTTCGTCTCGACCAAGGTCACGCCCGAGGGCAAGGACAAGGCCAAGGTCGCCGGCAACCTGACGCTCCACGGCGTGACCAAGCCGGTGACCCTCGACGTGACCCTGGTCGGCGCCGGCGTGAACCCGCTGAGCAAGAAGTACACGGTCGGCTTCGACGCCAAGGGCACGATCAAGCGCTCGGAATTCGGCGTGAAGACCTACGTGCCGCTGATCGGCGACGAGCTGCACCTCACCATCGCCGGCGCGTTCGAGCGCACCGAATAGGCCCAAGCCGCGCACGACCGCGGGCCCCGAGATCGCGATGCCAGGAACGACCATGCTAGAGGCCGTGGCCCCTGCCCCGCTCCGGTACACCCGCGTCGCGATCGCCTTCCACTGGGCGATCGCGGCCCTGGTGCTCGCGCTCCTCGGCATCGGCCTCGCGATGACGCATGCGGACCTGGCGCCGATGCGCCGGTTCCAGCTCTACCAGTGGCACAAGTCGGTCGGCATCACCGTGCTCGTGCTGTCGCTGCTCCGGCTCGGCTGGCGCGCCTTCCACAGGCCCCCGCCCCTGCCGGCGGCGATGCCGGCCCTGGAGCGCGGCGCGGCGCATCTCGCCCACGTCGTGCTCTACGCCCTGATCATCGCGATGCCCCTGGTCGGCTGGGCGCTGGTCTCGGCCTCGCCGTTCAACATCCCGACGGTCCTGTACGGCGTCGTGCCCTGGCCGCATCTGCCGATCGTCACGGACCTCCCGAACAAGGCGGCGGTGGAGGCCGGATTGAAGCTGGTCCATGCGTCCGGCGCCTGGTTCCTGATCGCCCTTCTCGTGCTGCATGCCGGCGCCGCCCTGCGGCACCATTTCGTCCTGCGGGACGACACCCTGCGGCGGATGCTGCCGTCGCTCGGCCCAACCCGCCGCGAGGTTTCGCCCCGATGACGTATCGCCTGCTGCTCGCCGCCGCGATCCTTGCCGCACCCGCCTGCACCGAGGCCGCGGATTGGGCCGTCGATCCGGCCAAGAGCCGCCTCGGCTTCTCGGGGGTTCAGGTCGGCGTCCCGTTCAAGGGCCGCTTCAAGCGCTTCGAGGCCGAGATCGCCTTCGACCCGGCCGTCCCGGAGACCGGGCATGCGCTGGTGACCGTCGACCTCGCCAGCGCCGAGACCGGCGACGTCCAGCGCGACGAGGCCCTGCCGCAGGCCGACTGGTTCGCCACCAAGGCGACGCCTCAGGCCCGCTTCGAGGCGACGCGCTTCGTGCCCAGGGGCGGCGACGCCTACGAGGCCGTCGGCAGCCTCACGATCCGCGGCATCCGCCGCGACGCGACCCTGCCCTTCCGCCTCACCCTTGCCGGCGATGCCGCTCACGCCACCGGGCATCTCGATCTCGTGCGCACCGATTTCGGCGTCGGGCAGGGGCCGTGGGCGTCGGGCCAGTGGGTCGCCCTCGAGGTCGGCGTCGACCTCGATCTCGTGGCGCGCCGGAAGGACGCTGCGCGCTAGGATCGCGATGCTCGAAGTGCCGGCTGCCTGCGACCTCGGCCGGCCCGCGGCCGGTCGTCCTTCGCCGAGCCGGACCCACTTCCGAGCCGACGCGGCCGAGGCCGCGCCGAACGAAGCCGAAGGCGCGGATGACCGGCGGCGCAAGGGCGCAGCCGGTCGGGATCTCGGCGCGACCGCGCCCGTCGACTAACGGCGATCACCGGTCGCGAAACGTCGTCGCCCGGTCGCCCTCGAGCGGGCCCTTGGAGCCCGGGACCAGGCCGCTGTCGATCAGCCAGAGGGCCAGCGCCGCGGCTGCGATCAGCGTCGCCAGCGATCCGAGCCGCCCGATATGCCGGCGCGTTACCAGCATCACCACGAGGATGCCGAGGAAGGCCAGCAGAAGCACGGTCATCAGCATGGGCCTATCCTTCGGATGGAGGTGCACTCCGGGAGCCTGCCGGGTCCGGAGACGCCCTCATGCGGAGCGGCCCTTCGACCTCATCGCGGCGGATCCGACATCTCGCGCCTCGGTGCCGGCTGCGACCTCCTCATGGCCGCGGCGCCGCGGGTGGGGTTGCCGGCGTCGTGCCGGGCTGCGTCGGCGCCTGTGGGTTCGGAGGCGCCGGCGCCGGCTGCCCGGGCCCGGCCGGCGGAACACCAGGGCCGGTCTGCAATGTCTGGTCGGCCTTCGTCTGGATCTGATCGGCGGTCTGCTGGGTGATCAAGCCGTAGGACACGGCGACGGCCAAGGCGACGGCGAGGATCGCCCCGATGATCGTCTTCGCGAGCCTGCTCTGCATGAAAGCCTCCCCAGGTCCGACGCCCCTACGCAGCTTCCTTGCGCGTGACCACCAGGGCCCAGATCGTTGCCGGAATCCAGCCGATGACGGTGATGTGGAGGAGGATGCACAGGATGCCCTGGATCACCTTCCCGCGCAGGAACATCGCCAGCCACGGCGCCAGGAAGCAGATGATGATCATGACCATGGCGCGTCGCATCCCCAGACGATGTCGGCGGCCGCACGGCGTCGGCGATGCTGCCCCGCACACTCAGGCTGTTTCAGCCCGATTTGTTCCGACTCAGGCTCGCCCAAGCGGCGTGGGCGCGGTGAGGGAGCCTGTCGCCACGGTTGGCATGCTTTGTCGTTTGACCGACCGTTGCGGATCGGCGGTCGGCGTTCCTGGCTGCCGCTCCGGGCCGCCCCTCGTCTGGCTCGAAGGTCATCCCTCCCGGCCGCTCGCAGGTTCCGTATCCATTGCCAGCACCGCAAAGCTGGCGAGCCAGTGGGCGCCCATGTAGTGCGTCGTCAGGTGCGGGAGGCTGGCGTCGAGATGCGCCTCGGCTGCTTCCAGCATCATCGGCCGGCGGGGATCGCCCGACGGCAGCGCTCCGGCCAGCGCGCGGAAGCACCAGGCCCGGCTCAGGTTGAGACCGTCGAGATGGGCGATCTTGCCGTCGCTGCGATCCGTCGGGACGACCGGCGCGAACAGAGTTGCGGGCTGGCCGTGGGCGAGGCGCGGCAGGAAGCGATCGAGCCACGGGAGGAAGCGCGCCGACGGGAGCAGGCGTCGCATGCATTCCGCTTCGATCAGGCTGGGCGACTGGAACTCGTCGCCCCCCGGCTCGCCCCAGGCCGGGCAGTCGACATCCTCACCGTACCAGGCCTCGGCGGTGTCGGCGAGGAGCTTGGCCAGGGCCGCGTCGCCGGTTCCCTCGGCATGGTCGAAGGCCATCCGCAGGCCGAAGGCGGTGTTGGAATGGATGCCGACGCGCACCGGGTAGCCGGCGATCGGCAGGAAGTCCCGGAAGCGTTGCGCGAACAATCCGGCGAGGGGGGCGAGCGCGCGGGACCATCGCGTCTCCGGTAGGTGCCGCAGCTCGTCGGCGAGCTTCAGGAGCCAGGCCCATCCGTAGGGGCGCTCGAACCCCCGCGCGGTCGGGGCGGCGAGATAGGCGCACTCGCCGGCGATCTTCTCGTCCGTCAGCTGGCAATCGAACAGGGCGCGGATCGCGGGCGCCTCGGCGCCGTCCGGGAAGCGGCGGAGCAGGCGCGCCAGGAGCCAGTGGCCGTGGACGCACGAGTGCCAATCGTAGCTGCCGTAAAAGACCGGGTGCAGCGTCTCCGGCGTGGCCGCATCCTCCGGTCCCCGCAGCACATGGGCCAGGTGGTTCGGATATTCCCGGGTGACATGCCCGAGCGTCACGACGGCGAAGCGGGCGGCGACCTCTGGGGTCAAGCTGTGGCGCAATGCGGATCTCCCGGCGAGGCGGCGCGAAGCCGGGCCTGGGGCCGCCCGCGGCGTCCCGAGGTCCTGCTTCGCGCCCCTGGATGGGCCGCCTACCTGCCGGGTCCCACCGGCACCGGGGCGGGGGGCGGCGCCAGCACCAGCGGACCGGTGATCGGCCGCAGGGCGTCGTTCAGGGGCGCCATCGCGGTGTCGAAGGCGCGCAGGCCCGCGTTGATCGGCGTCACGATCGCGCCGACCGGGGCGGCCACGAAGGCGGCCAGGTCGGGGCCGAACGTCTTCTCGGGCCGGGCCGCCTTGCGGACCGGCGCGGGGGCCGCCGCGGCGCCGAGCTCCTTCGCCCCGCCGAGCTCCTTCGCCCCGCCCTGCAGCTGGTTGCGCATCGCCTTGGTGTCGCTGTTGTACTGCGAGTCCTGGCCGCCGAGCTCCAGGCCGGGATCGGGGCGCCTCGCCTGCGCCGCCGCCAGGCCGGGCTCGGCCAGGATCGCCGCCGCCATCACGGCCGCATGAACCATCGTCCTCATCCGCTTGCTCCCCTCGTCTCGATGCGCGCCTCGCGGGCGCCGGGCCGGCGGGATGCCGTCCCGATCCAGTCAGGCGTCGGCTGCGGCCGGCGGATCGCCGGCGATCGTCGTGAGCATCGCCCCGTCCCCGAAGAGGCGGCCGATCGCACGGGCCGCATCCTCCGTCGTGATCGCGGCGATGCGCCGGTTGCGCGCGTCGAGCCAATCGCGCCCCCGCCCCTGGACCTGCAGGGTGAGGAGCAGCTCGGCGATCGACACCGAGGTGTCGAAGTTCAGCCCGTAGGCGCCGATCATGGCGCTCTTGGCCGCCTCCAGCTCGTCCGGGCCGATCCCGTCCGAGGCGAGCCGCGCGACCTCGTCGGCGACGACGGCCAGCGTCTCGCCGACCCGCGCGTTGGCGACCGAGGTCGAGACCCTGAGCGTGCAGGCCGCCGCGGCGGCGTCCAACCCCGACCCGATCGCGTAGCACAGGCCACGCTTCTCCCGGACCTCCCGCATCAGGCGCGCGGTGAACGTGCCGCCGCCGAAGCAGTGGTTCACGACCTGCGAGGCCGTGAAGTCCGGATCGTCGAGGCGGATGCCGGGCCGTCCGAGGACGATCGCGGCGTTCGGGACGTCGAGGCGGACGACCTCGCGCTCGCCCAGGCCGGCGAGCGCGACGGGCGGCGTGGCCGCCGCCTCGCCCTCGGGCAGGTCCGCGAAGGCCTTGTCGAGCAACCCTGCCAGCGCCTCCGGGCCGATCGCCCCGACCACGGCGACGAGGAGGCCCGTTCGGGTGAGCATGCGGCGATGCAGGGCGACGACGTCGGCGCCGTCGATCGCCTCGAGGCTCGCGAGGTCGCCTGCGGCCGGGCTCGCGTAGGCGTGGCCGGCAAAGCCCCGCGCGAAGAACGCCAGATGCGCGGTCTGGCCGGCATCGGCGAGGCTCTGCCGCACGCCGGCGGTCGCCGCGGCGCGCACCCGCGCCAGGGGCGCAGGGGCGAAGTGCGGCTCGTTCACCGCGAGCCGCAGGAGCGCGAAGGCCCTGTCCACCGTGCTGGACTGGGTCCGCAAGCGCGCCCGCAGGCCGTCCCGCTCCAGGCCGAACGACAGGCGGATCGCGTCGTCGGCGAGCGCCCGGCCGAAGCCCTCGCTGTCGAGGAGGCCGGCGCCCTCCGTGAGCAGCCGGGCCATCAGCAGCGCGGTGCCCGCCTTGCCCGGCGGGTCGAGCGCGGCACCGCCCCGGAAGCCGATGCTCGCCGACAGGATCGGCAGGGCGTGGTCCTCGAAGAGCTAGGCCTCGATCCCGCCGGGGCTGCGGACCGATCGGACCCGCTCGGCGAGGGAGACGGGGGGGACGTGGATCGTCATGGGATCGCCTCTCGGGGGAGTCGGGCCGCTGCGGCGTCGTCGCGGAGGTAGCCGGACACGCCGGTGCGCCGGTCGAGCGTGAGCAGGGCGGCCCGCAGCGCCTCGGGCGTCACCGCCTCGACGCGGGACACCCAGGCGCCGATGGCCTCGAGGTCGAGCCCGCAGGCGAGGAGGGTGCCGTACCATTGGGCCAGCGACGACTGGCTGTCGCGCTCGTAGAGCGCCGCGGCCACGAGGTGACGCTTGGCCCGGACGACGTCCTCGGCCGCGAAGCCGGACTCGGCGAGCGCGCTCAGGATCTCCTCGACGGCCTCGTCGAGCGCTTCGGGCGTGGTGCCGGATGCGGGCACGCCCGAGATCGACAGCTGCGCCTGCTCCAGCATGTGCGCGCCCGAGTACCCGGCGCCGATCGCCGTCGCGCAGCGGCGCCCGACGACGAGCCGGCTGTGCAGGACGGAGGTCGGGCCGTGGCCGAGGAGGACGGCCAGCACCTCGAAGGCCTCCGCCTCGCCGGGCCGGCCCGTGCCGTAGGACGGCACGGCGAACACCCGCACCATGTGCGGCTGGCGCACCTTGGCGTCGGCGAGCGTGATCCGCCGTTGCGCGCGGACGGGCGGATCCTGCACCCGGCGGCGCTCCGGCGCGGCCCCGGCCGCCGGGATCGCCCCGTAGGCGGCCTCGGCCATGGCATGCACCCGCTCCGGCTCGGCGTTGCCGGCCACGACCAGGATGGCGTTCGACGGCGTGTAGAAGCGCTCGTAGTACGCGAGGGCGTCCGCGCGCCCGAGGCCCTCGATCTCGTGGCGCCAGCCGATCACCGGGCGGCCGTAGGGATGGGCGGGGAAGGCCGCGCTCGCGACGGCCTCGCGCAGGAGCGCGCCCGGGTCCGAGTCACAGATCATGCCGCGCTCGGCCAGGACCACGTCGCGCTCGCTCGCCACCGCCTCGTCCGTCAGGACGAGGTTGCGCATGCGGTCGGCCTCGTAGGTCATGCAGAGGGCGAGGTGCTCGGCCGGGACGCGCTGGAAGTAGCAGGTGAAGTCGTAGGCGGTGAAGGCGTTCTCCTGGCCGCCCAGCGCCGCCAGCACCTCGGTGAAGTGCCCCGCCGGATGGGTCCGGGTTCCCTTGAACATCAGGTGCTCGAGGAAGTGCGCGATGCCCGACTTGCCCGGCGGGTCGTCGGCCGCGCCGTTGCGATACCAGAGCATGTGCGTGACGATCGGGCTGCGGCGATCGGGGATCGCGACGACCTGCAGGCCGTTGGCGAGCCGGGTGCCGGTCACCGAAAGGCCCGGGGACGCGGCGCCGCCCGGATCGAGGACGGGATCGACGCGATGCGGGCCGGTCGAAGGGATCATGGGAGGGGCCTCTGCGGGAAGCCGCGGTTCGTCCGCGGCGGTCGGAGAGCGGGCGGGCGCGACCGCTCGCCCTCGAGCGGGCACGTGTCGGGCGACGGGGGCCTAGCGGCGGAACACGAGCGGCACCGTCAGGCTGGTGGTGCGGCCGCCGGGCGGCGGCGGGTAGGGGGCGGCCCGGTACATCACCGCCATGGCCTCGGCGTCGAAGGCGGCGTTGCCCGAGGAGGTGACCAGCCTGACGCCGGACGCGCTGCCGCCCGCCCCGAAGGTGACGGCGACCACCGCGACGCCCGTCTGGCCGCGCGCCTCGGACGGGAAGCGCTTGGCCCGCACCATCCTGGCCCGGACCTCGTTCTGCCAGCTCGCCCGCGAGGCCTCGCTCACCGCCGACCCGGCGGCGGCGGCCGCGGTGACGTCGGCCGTCCGCCGATCCGACCGCGGCCCGCCGCCGGCGCGCGCGGCCACGCTCGGCTTCTCCTTGCGCTCGACCGGCTTGCGCGTCTCGACCGGCTTCGGCTTGCGATCGACGGGCTTGGGCTTCTCGACCGGCTTCTTCGGCTTCTCCTTATCGACCGGCTTCTCGGCCGTCCTCGCCTCGGGCGGCTTCGGAGGCAGCACGGCCTGCGGCTTCACGTCCGGCGGGGGCGGCGGGACGTCGACGACCGGCTCGGGCGCCGGGGGCGGCGGGGCCTCCTCCACCGGCTCGGGCTCGGCCTGCGTGCGGGCGTCCGCGGGCGGCCCGGTGGTGGTGTTGTCGACCTCCGAGCGCGCGGTCACGGCGATCGGGGACAGGGTGATCATCACCGCCGCCGGCATCTCCGGCTAGGCGGGAGGCGGATCGTCCCGGCGGGTCAGGAGGAGGTAGAGTCCCGCATGCAGGCCGAGGGTGAGGCCCGCCGCCGCCGCCCAGCCGAGGATCCGCCCGGGCGACCGGGTGCGGCTCAGCGCCTCCCGGCGCAGGCGCACCGCCTCGACGGCGCGCACGAAGGCTTCCGGCGGCGGGTGGATCATGGCTGCCCCCCGCCGACGTCCTCGAGGCCCACGAGCCCGACCTTGAGGTAGCCCGCCGCCCGCAGGAGGTTCATCACCCCCATCAGCTCGCCGTAGGGCACGCCCCGGTCGGCGCGCAGAAAGACGCACTCGTCCTTGTTGCCCTTGGTCGCCGCGTCGATGGCGCCGCCCAGGGCGGCCCGATCCACCGCGTCCTCGCCGAGCGCCACGGTCAGGTCCGACCGCACGCTGACGAAGACGGGCTTGTCGGGACGGGCCTGCTGGGGCGCGCTCGCGGTCGGCAGCTCGACCGCGACGTCCACCGTCGACAGGGGGGCGGCGACCATGAAGATGATCAGCAGCACCAGGATCACGTCGATGAACGGCGTGATGTTGATCTCGGCGTTCTCGGCGAGGTCGCCGTTGGCGTGGGATCCGAGCCGGACGGCCATCGCGCTACTCCGCCGCCACGCGCAGCCGGGCGGCCTTGCCGGGCGCCGGGAAGGTGCCGGCCTCGCGCCGGTCGAGGTCGCGCGACAGGTGGCGCATGATCAGGGCCACCGCGTCGGTCGCCAGCATGCGGTAGGCGACGACGCTGCGCGCGAGCCCGTTGTAGATTACCACGGCGGGGATCGCCGCGACGAGGCCGATGCCGGTGGCGAGCAGCGCCTCGGCGATGCCGGGGGCGACCACCGCGAGGTTGGTGGTGTTGGAGTTCGCGATGCCGATGAAGCTGCGCATGATGCCCCAGACCGTCCCGAACAGGCCGACGAAGGGGCCGACCGAGCCGATCGTGGCCAGGATGGAGATGCCGACCGCCATGCGCTTGGCGGCGGCCGCCTCGATCCGCTCGAGGGCGATGGCGACGCGCTCCTTGATGCCCTCGCTCGGCAATCCCTGGGAGAGGGCGAGCTCCTCCTCGGTCTCGACGAGGAGCTGCGCCCCGAGGCCGTGCCGGACCTGACGGGCGGCGTCGTCCAGGCTCGTCGCCGCGCGGATCGCCGCGAGGCTCGCCCGCAGGCGGCGCTTGGCCAGGAGAAGGCCCAGCGCCCGGGCGAGCAGGATCGTCCAGGTCAGGACCGAGGCCGCGGCGAGCAGCACCATCACGCCCTGCACCACCGGGTCCGCGTTCAGGAACATGCCCAACGGCGAGAGGTCGCGGTGCGGCTTGGCCGCCGGGGCCGGCGATGCCCCGGCCGCCGGCGGCGCGGCGGCGGCCGCCTCGGGCTTGACCTCCACGCCGATCGTGGCCGGAAGTACCTCTACGGTCGGCGCCGCAGGCGACGCGACGGCGTCGGAGGCGGGGACAGGGCCTTGCGCCTGCACCGGCAACGACCAAAGCGCCGCCAACAGACCGAACGTGCTGGCGATCCGCCCTATCGTTGCTCTCGCCCGGCCCCCGGTGCGATGGCTCGTCAGTATGCGCATTATCTCGTCCCCCTGCAGCCAGGAACACGTCGGTCCCACCTGTTCTGACGGACGAGGCTGGAAAAGCGACAGCTCGGTGACGCAGTTTTCGAGGGTTCGTGCATGCCGGTGCGCAGCACCCGGGTGACGCCGACGTAGCGGTCCGCGCGGTGGTGGACGACGAGCACGCCGTTCATCACGATCGCGCCGAGGACCGAGAGGACGAGGTTCTGGGCCGGCAGAAGGCAGGAGCCGGCCGCGAGGATCGCGAGGTCGCAGGCCATTTGGACCCCGCCCGCGCGCAGGCCGTAGCGTGCCTGCAGGTAGACTGAGAGCATGCCGATGCCGCCGAGGCTCGTGTCGTGCCGGAACAGGCACAACAGCCCGACGCCAATCAGGGCGCCGCCCGCGACCGCTGCGAAGGTTGGATCGATGGCGGCGATCTCGAGCCAGCCGGCAGCCTCCCGCGCGACCACGGATTCGAGCGTCACGGCGAGCAGCGTGCGCAGGACGAAGGCGCGTCCGCTCGTGCGCAGGGCGAACCCGTAGAAGGGCAGGTTGAGGAGGAACAGGCCCAGCCAGAGGGGCACCGGGCTGATGAAGGCCAGCACCTGCGCGAGGCCGACGACCCCGCCCACGAGCAGCGCAGCCCGGGCGTAGAGCACCACGCCGAAACTGGCCAGGAGCGTCCCGACCAAGATCCCGAGCCCATCCTCCAGGACGCTGTGACGGCGGGCGGGTCCTGCCTCGATCGGTTCAGGCATGTGCGGAGCTCCGAGGGGGCGGCGCGAGCGTCGGCCCGACCGGCGCGACGCCCGCGAGGAAGGCGGCCATGGCGCGCATCGGCTCGCGCAGGTCGAGGCCCCGGGCCGAGACCCATGCGTCGTCGAGATGCGTGCTGCGGTAGCGCTCGCCCGAATCGCACAGCAGGGTGACGACCGAGCCGCTCTCGCCGCGCGCCGCCATCCCGTCGATCACCTGCGCGCAGGCCCAGAGATTGGCGCCCGTCGAGCCGCCGCACGAGCGCCCCAGCACCTCCGCCAGCACCCGCGCCGCACCGAGGCTCGCCGCATCCGGCACCGCGACCCAGCGGTCGATGAGAAGCTGCAGGAAGGACGGCTCCAGCCGGGCCCGGCCGATGCCCTCCACGACCGAGCACGGCCCGCGGGCGGAGGTCACCGCGGGATCGGCGAGGTGGCGGTGGAACACCGAGGCCTCGGGGTCGGCGAGGCAGAGGCGCGTCGGATGGCCCCGGTAGCGCAGGTAGCGCCCGATCGTCGCCGAGGTGCCGCCCGTCCCCGCCCCCACGACGATCCAGGCCGGCACGGGGAAGCGCTCCCGCGCCAGCTGGCCGAAGATCGATTGCGCGATGTTGTTGTTGCCCCGCCAGTCGGTCGCCCGCTCGGCATGGGTGAACTGGTCCATGAAGTGGCCGCCGGTCCCGGCCGCGATCCGCGCGGCCTCGGCGTGGACCGCGGCGGGATCGTCCACGAAGTGGCTGCGGCCGCCGAAGCGTGCGATCTGCGCCACCTTCTCGGCCGCGGTGGAGGCCGGCATGACCGCCACGAAGGGCAGCCCGAGCATCTGCGCGAAGTAGGCTTCCGAGACGGCGGTCGAGCCGCTCGACGCCTCGACGACGGTGGTGTCGCGCCCGATCCAGCCGTTGCACAGCCCGTAGAGGAACAGCGAGCGGGCGAGGCGGTGCTTCAGGCTGCCGGTCGCATGGGCGGATTCGTCCTTCACGTAGAGGTCGATCCCCCCCCGGCCGGCGAGCGGCACCCGCAGCAGGTGCGTGTCGGCGCTGCGTGCCGCTTCCGCGCCCACGGCGTCGAGGGCGTCCCGCAGCCAGCTGCGGTCCGGGGTCGGGCGGTGCCCGTCGATCGAAGGCTCCTGCATCGGGCCGCGGCGCTCAGGCGGCCTGCGCGGCGGGCGGGCAGCGGAAGCCGTCGCCGTCGCGCGGCACGTCGATCCGGCGTGCATGGTGGGCGATCAGGCTGTCGCGGTGGCCGATCGAGATCAGCGTCGTTTGCGGCAGCCGCCGTTTCAGGGTCTCGTAGACCTGGCGCTCCAGCGCCGGATCCATCGCCGAGGTCGCCTCGTCGAGCAGCAGCCAGTCGGGCGTCGCCAGCAGGGCGCGCGCGATCGCGACGCGCTGCCGCTCGCCGCCCGACAGCGTCTGCGACCAGTTCTCGTCGCGGTCGAGCGAGGCGGCGAGGTGGCCGAGGCCCGCGTCGCGGAGCGCGGCGGCCACCGCCTCGTCCGCGAAGGCGTCGGCCGGCGCCGGGTAGCTCACCGCCGCCCGCAGCGAGCCGACCGGGAGGTAGGGCGCCTGCGGCAGCACGAGGAGGCTTGCCCCCTCCGGCAGGCTCATCCGCCCGCTCCAGTGCGGCCAGATCCCGGCCAGCACCCGGAACAGCGTCGACTTGCCGGTGCCGGACGGCCCGGTGATCAGGACGTTCTCCCCGGGCACGAAGCGCAGCGACAGGCCCTCGGCCAGGGCGGTCCCGTCGGGCAGGCGGATGGCGGCCTCCGCCAGCGCGATCGCCCCGTCCCGGCCGACCTCCACGCGGCCGCCCCCCGGCGCCGCCATGCGGTCGAGGGCGTCGTCGAAGCTGGACAGGCGGTCGATGACGGCCTTCAGCGCGGCGAGGCTCGTGAACCGCGCGGAGAAGAAGGTCAGCGCGGCGGACACCGACCCGAACGCGGCGGCGGCCTGGCTGAGGTCGCCCAGCGTCACCTGATGCGTGAGGAACAGGGCGCCGAGCGCGATGTAGGGCAGATTGTGGCTCAGCAGCGTGCAGGTCACTTGGAAGAGCGAGAGGCCGGCCGTCATCACGATGATCGCGTAGGCATTGCGCTGCACGTGGCCGAACAGCCGGTCGGCGATGCCGGCTTCGGTGCGCCCGCCGGCCATCAGGGCGATCTGCTCGCCGTACTCGCGCAGGCGCGCGAGGCCGTAGCGGTAATCCGCCTCGACGTGCTGGCGGCGGAAGGAGAGCGGGATCAGCGGGCGGCCGATCGCGATCGTGACCGCCGTGATCACCACCGCGTACAGGACCGCGGCCCAGAGCAGCAGGCCGGGGATGACGATGTCCGGCCCGAACGGGCGCAGCTGGTCCGAGAGCTTCCAGAGGATCAGGGCGTAGGCCAGGAACGAGCTGAACGTCGCGATCACGCTGAAGGTGAGGTCGACGACCCCGGAGCCGCCGCCATGGCCCCCGTCGATGAAGAGCGGAACGTCCTCCTGGATGCGCTGGTCCGGGTTGTCCGTCCCGGGGCCGGCGAGCCCCATCCGGTAATGCGCGCCCGTCGCGATCCAGCGCCGGGTGTAGTCCGCGCTCATGCTCCGGCGCCAGCGCACCGCCAGGAGCGCGGTCAGGATGTGATGCAGCAGGAAGAAGCAGAGGTAGGGCAGCGTCCAGAGCGGAACCGTGACGAGGAGCGTGTGCCAGAAGGTCGGGCCGTCATAGGCCTGCAGCGCGTCCATGAAGCGCGACGAGACGAGGAGCGTCTGGATCTGGAAGACGACGACGACCTGGTTGAGGAGCACGATCACGACGACGCCGACGCGCGCGAGCACCCGGTCGGGGATCGCGAGGGGCCGGCCGAGGATGCGGATGTGCGTGCGCTCCGGCGAGGCGAAGAAGCGGTCGGCGATCGAGAGCGCCCGGCGCACGACCGGGAGGCCGGCCAGGGCGCGCAACGCCGCCACCGACAGGCAGAGCGTCATCACCACAGGCTCGGAGACGGTGAGCGCCGGCGGCCGGTCGGCGAGCAGGCCCCCGGCATCGGCGAGGACGCTGAGCGCGAGGACGGCCGCCTCGCAGCCGAACAGGGCCATCAGCACCCGGTGGAAGGCCGAGACGGGCCCCGCGCGGAAGCTCGCCGCGGCGGCGAGGACGAGGAAGCCACCCAGCAGCCGGTGGGACCCCAGGCCGAAGCCCTCGGCCGAAAGCACCGCCGCGGAGGCGGCGATGAGGATGGCACCGAGCCAGATCATGAAATTGTCCTCGACGATTGGTGCCGGCCCGCCGGGCCGGCATGAGCGACCTGCGGGTCCCGCTGCGAGAGCCGCGCGTCGCGAATCGGCCCACGGCCCACGGTCCACGGCCCGCCCGGGCCGAGGGCCCGCGCCCGGCGTCGACCCGACCGCGTCGTCGACGGGGCCGGGGCGCCTGGCGCGGCGGGGACGTGCGGTCGGTCGCGATGGTCAGAAGCGGTAGGTCGCCTGCAGCGTCACGTTGCGGCCCTGGATGGGGGCCAGGTAGCTCGTATTTACAGACGGGACGAACGCGTACTTGTTCGTGATGTTGTTGAGCTTGAGGCTGACCGTATAGTCGGGCTGCTCGTACGAGATCGCGGCGTCGAAGGTGTCGTATCCATTGATGCGGTACGCCGTCGCGCGATCGGGCGTGATCAGGAAGGTTCCAACGTAGCGCACGCCGCCCCCGAAGGTCAGGCCGGCCAAGGGGCCGTCCTGCAGCGTATATGTCCCCCACAGGCTGGCGAGATGCTTCGGCCGGCCATAGAGATCGTAGGCGCCCGCATCCTGCCCGTTCTCGAAGGTCTGGCTGGTGAGGCTGGCGATGATGTTGAGGCCGGGCAGAACCTCGCCCTGGGCCTCGATCTCCATGCCCTTGCTGTTCTGCCCCCCCACGAGGATCGACGTCAGCCCGCTCGGATCCGCCGGATCGGTGATCGAGACGTTCGAGCGCACGAGATCGTAGAACGACGTCGTCAGGTTGAGGCGCTTGTCGAACAGGGCATAGCGCGCGCCGACCTCCGCCAGATCCCGCTGTTCGGGCGGGAGCACGTTGCCGGAACTGTCGATGGCGCTGGTGGGAACAAAGCCGTTCGATCGATTGCCGTAGACGGTCATCCAGGGCGTGACGTCGAACGCCGCACCGGCGACCCAGGACAGGCCGCTGCTGCTCGCCGCCCTCGTGCGCGCGTAGTTGAAGCGTGGGATTGAGACTGTGTTCAAGGTGTCTTGGGTATCGTGCCGGACCGATCCGAGGATGTGAAGCCGATTGTCGAGCGTGTCGACCTTGTCGAGGACGTAGAGTCCTTGCGTGGTGGCTGTAAGCTTGCCAGTGTAAACGGGACTATCGTTCAGAGTTCGCCTCGGGAACTCGGGCAGCCCCGTCGCCAAGCTTGCACTGAACGGGGCGTTGTATGGGCTTTGACTCGTTCGCGCATTCAAGTAGTCGTAGCCGAACTTCAGCATCTGCTTTGCAAATTCGTTCTCGTATTTCATCGTTACATCGAAGCGGTCATTGGGGCTCACGACTTTCACGTCGACCCCAGTGCGCTCGAACGGAAACGGGTCGGCGAGGGATCGAATTCTTCCGAGAGGATCGACGTTCGGCACATGGTAAGAAGACCTGAGGTCGGACCATTCGAAGGTGTTGTTGAGCGTGACGTCCATGCCGAAGATGCGCCCAACGTCGTAGGACTGCTTCGTGGACAGGACCAAGCTGTCGTTAATGCCTCCGAAGTAATCGTTGCCGATCGGCAATCCGCGCGGCAGCCGGACGATCGGCCCTAAGGCTCCCGAAGCGAGGGTCGGGATGAACGCGAACGTCGTCGGTGCGACCCGCGTCTGGGTGTAGCGCAGGCCCGCCTCGACCATCAGGTCCTGGCCCTGCCAGCGGATTGTCGGGGCGACCAGGATCTCGTGGGGATCCTTGTATCCAGCGTAGTTCTGGTCGGCGTGGTTGCCGGACGTGACGAAGCGGTAGGTCGTGCCCTCCAGCCCTTCGACGCGGCCGCCGAGGTCGGCGGCGATGGTCTTGTAGTTGTAGGAGCCGTAGCGGACGGTGAGGTTGCGGATCGTCTCGCTGGTCGGCTGCTTCAGCGCCACGTTGACGAGGCCGCCCTCGTTGCTCGTGCCGTTGAGGATCGAGGTCGGTCCCTTCAGCACCTCGACCCGCTCGACGGCATCGATCGGGACTTGGTCGGCGGTGCCGTTGGTCATGCCGTTGACGGTATAGCCGGCCCCGGAGAAGCCGCGGATGGTGAAGGTCGGGCGGCCGATGCCGTTGGACGCCGGAGTGAGATTTACGCCGGCGATGTTCTGGACGGCGTCGGTCGCCGTGGTGATGACCTGGGATTCGAGCACCTTCTGCGTCACGGTCGAGACCGAGATCGGGATCTCGCGGGCCGGCGCGTCGCCGATGCGGATGGTTTCGCCTGCATCCCCCGGCTGGAAGCCCTGGTCCCCGTGCGAGCCGCCGGGGATGCCGCCCGCATCGGTGACGTCGATCGCGGCGAGGTCGGCACCCGCCGGCACCCCGGCCACGGGACCCGACGCCGCGCGGATGGTGAGGCTGCCGCCGGCGCCGGGCGCGACCAGCAGGCCGGTGCCCGCCAGCGCCTGGCCCAGCGCCGCCTCGACCGACTCGCGCCCGCTGATCGGCCCGGCCATGCGGCCCCGGGCGAGAGCGGCCGGGAAGACGATCGGCCTGCCGGCGGTGCGCGCGATGCGGGTGACGACCTCCGCGAGATCGCCGCGCGGCACGTCGAAGGCATAGACCGTCTGCGCCTGCGCCGGCCGGCAGCCGCCGGCCAGGGCGAGCGCCAGGGCCCCCGCCGAGACCGCGCCGCGCACGCGCCGTCCCACCGTGCCGAAAGTGTTCGCCGCCATCGTTGGCCCCCGCCTTTTCAACCCTCTTGCCGAGCCTGACGGACGAGCCCGCGAAACCGTCAGCGCGCCGCGAAATATTTTTGGGTCGAGGCGGAACCTTTTTGCGCGGCGCCGGGCGGATGGTCGCGCGGATGGCCGCTGACGCTTTGCCGATCTCGTCCGACAGGGCTTGCGGGCGCCTGCTCCCTGCGCCCCGAGATCACGACGAGAAGGACACACCCATGTCGATCGCTGAGTTGCTCGTCGGCGACGCCGCGCCGACACTCGAGCTGGCCGAGTTCCTGAAGGGCGAGCCGGTCGACGGCTTCGCGCCGGGGACGACCACCGTCGTCGAGTTCTGGGCGCCTTGGTGCGGCCCCTGCGTAAGCGGCATCCCCCACCTCTCGGCGCTCCAGGCGAGATACCCGCAGTTGGTCGTCCTCGGGGTCGCCGTGCAGCCCTGGGGGGATGTCCAGGGCTTCGTGCGCGGCCAGGGCGACGCCATGGCCTACCGGGTGGCGCTGGACTCGCCCCCCGCGGAGGGCAGGAGGACCGGCCCGACCCATCGGGCCTGGTGCGATGCGTCGTTCCAGACGGGCATCCCGGCGTCCTTCATCGTCGACGGCGGCGGGAGGGTTGCTTGGATCGGCCATCCGATGGAGCTCGACGAGCCTCTCGCGGCGATCGTCGAAGGCCGCTGGGACCTCGCTGCTGAGGCCGAGGCGTACCGGGACAGGATCGTGCGCACCAAGGTGCGCGAAACGGCCCGGATGTTCGACGAGGCGTCTCGGTGCCGTGAGGCCGAGGACCGGGCCGGCGTGGTGCGCGCCTTCGACGAGACCTTCGCCGTCCATCCGGAACTCGAGCGGAAGTACTCCACCTTCAAGCTCCGCGCGCTGTTCTCGCTCGATCAAGCCGAGGCGGTCACCTACGCGCGGCACCTGATCGCGGCGGCTCCCGGCGGCGACGAAACCCCTTTTTCGGTCGGATCCGTCCTGTGCGGCCTCGTGCAGGGCGACCTCGATGCCAAGAAGCCGGTCGATCCGGCGGTCGCCGCCTTCGCGGTCGAGGCCATGCTGCAGGCGGAGCACGCCGTCCTGACCCAGTGCGATGGCGCGGCGGAGCGGGTCTGGGTTCTGACGACCCTCGCGCAGGCGCTGCTGACCGCGGGGCAGGCCGACGCGGCGCAGGCCCGCGCCCGCGCGGCCCGCGACCTCGCCGAGACGGCGGGCCTGGAGGCGGCGCGGCTGGCGAGGATGGACGCGCTGCTGGAGCGCTGCGCCGCCGCCGCCCCGATGCCCGAGATGGTCTGCGCGGACGGCGTCTGCCGGATCGGCCCGGCCTGACCGCGGCGTCCGGCCGGCGTCCGGCCCGCCCGATCCGCGAGACCCGCGCCAGGGGGAGCCCAGATCGATGTCGAAGGTGGAAGTGTTGCTGAGCGATCCCGCTCCGGGGTTGAGCCTCCCGCCTTCGTCGCGGGCGTGCCGCCCGGCCGGGTCTCGATCGTCGCGTTCCGGTCCATTGCCGAGCCTGTCGGACGAGCCCACGAGGCCGTCGGCGCTCCGCGCGATATTTCGAGGCCGGGACGGGACCTCGATGCGCGGCGTCGGGCGAACGGTCGTGCGGATGGCCACTGACGCTTTGCCGATCTCGTCCGTCATCTCTGGCAGGTGGACAGAGGCCGCCGAACGCGGGAGCGCCCGGCTTCCGGCCGCCGAGACCGAAGGGAAGATCCATGTCGAACACCGAGTTGCTCGTCGGCGACGTTGCGCCGAAGCTCCAGTTGGGCCCATTCCTCAAGGGCGAGCCGGTCGAGGCCGCCGTGCCCGGGACGGTCGCGGTCGTCGAGTTCTGGTCGCCGACCTGCGGCCCGTGCGTGGCGAGCATTCCGCACCTCACCGCGCTCCAGGCGGCCCACCCGGAGGTCGTCGTCCTCGGCATCGCCCTAGGTCCGTCGGAGCGGGTCAAGGACTTCGTGCACGGGCAGGGCGAGGCCATGGCCTACCGGGTGGCACTGGACGCGCCGCGCGCGGACGGAGAGGCGGGCGGCTCGAGCTACCAGGCCTGGTGCGAGGCGTCGTTTCGGAAAGGCATCCCGGCATCCTTCATCGTCGACCGCGGCGGGAGGATCGCTTGGATCGGCCATCCGATGGAGCTCGACGAGCCCCTCGCGGCCGTCCTCGAGGGGCGCTGGGACCTGGCCGCCAAGGCCGAGGCGTACCGGGATATGATCGTGCGCACCAAGACGCGCGAAGCCGCGCGGCTGCAGGCCGAGATCATGCGGCACGCGCGGGCCGGGGACCGGGCCGCCATGCTGCGGACCTATGACGAACACTTCGCGGCCGATCCCGAGCTCGAGCGGGTTGAGGGCAACGCCAAGCTCAGATTGATGTTCTGGGAAGGACGGCCCGACATTCTCGACTACGCGCGGCACCTGATCGCGGCGTCTCCCGGCGACGACAAGGCCCACTTTCAGGTCGGATCCATGCTGTGCCGCTCCGTTCAGGGCGACCTCGAGGCCAAGAAGCCGGTCGATCCGTCGATCGCCGCCTTCGCGGTCGAGGCCATGCTGCAGGCGGAGCACGCCGTCCTGGCCCGGAGCGACGGCGCGGGTGAGCGGGTCGAGGCTCTGGCGACCCTCGCGCAGGCGCTCCTGACCGCGGGGCAGGCCGACGCGGCGCAGGCCCGCGCCCGCGCGGCCCGCGACCTCGCCGAGACGGCGGGCCTGGCACCAGAATGGTTGGCCGGTACCGACGCGCTGCTGGAGCGTTGCGCCACCGCGGCCTCCGTGGCCGCCGCCGCGCCGACGCCCGAGATGGTCTGCGCGGACGGCGTCTGCCGGATCGGACCGGCCTGACCGCGGCGGCCCGCGGAAGAACCGCCCGATCCGCGAGACCCGCGCAGGGGGAGCCCAGAGCGATGTCGAGGATGGAAGTGTTGCTGGGCGATCCCGCTCCGGGGTTGAGCCTCTCGGCCTTCGTCAGGGGCGAGCCCGTCGCGGGCGTGCCCCCCGGCCAGGTCTCGATCGTCGCGTTCTGGTCCCCGGCCTGCCCGGTGTCCCGGGCCAGCCTTCCCTACCTGACCGCGCTCCAGGCCGCCCATCCCCAGGTCGCCGTCCTGGCCGTCGCCCTCGGCCGGCCGGATGCCGTGCGCTGCCTCGTGCGTGCGCAGGGGAGCGCCGTCCGCTACGCGGTGGCGATCGACGCGTCGCCCGCGCCGGGGGACGTCTACGGGCCGACGTACCAGGCGTGGTTCCGGGCCTCCTACCAGTCGGGCGTGCCCAAGGCCTTCATCGTGGATCGCGACGGGCGCATCGCCTGGATCGGGCCGCCCCTGCGGCTCGCCAAGCCGCTCGCGGCCGTCGCCGCCGGGTCCTGGGACCTCGCGGCCGTGGCCGAGGCGCACCGCGACGGGCTCGCGCGGGAGAAGGTCCGCGAAACCCGGCGGATGCACGCCGCGCTGACCGCATGCGGGCGGGCGGACGATCTCGCGGGCGGCCTGCGCGTCTACGACGAGACCTTCGCCCTGCACCCCGACCTCGAGCCCCGGTGGGGGTCGGGCAGGCTCGGGCTGCTTCTCGCGATGGGCCGCACCGATGCGCTGGCCTACGCGCGCTGGCTGACCGCGTTCGACGCCGGAGACGGCGAGGTGCTGCTGCGCGTCGGCGCGGCGCTCGTCGGCGCGCTGGACTTCGCCGCGATCCGGGGCGCCCCGGCCGATGCGGCGCGCATCGCCCTGGCGCTCGACGTCCTCGACCGGGCCGAGCACGCCGCCGGGCCCGATCGCGCCGCGCGCATCGCGATGCGGATCCACGAGGCCCTCGCGACGGTCCTCCTCACCGCGGGCCGCTCGCGCGAGGCGCTGGCCCGCGCCTGTGCCGCCCGCGCGGGGGCCGAGACGGCCGGCATGCCGGCCGTCGTGCTCGGGCAGCTCGACGCCCTGGTCGAGCGCTGCCTGGACCGCCCGCGTCCGCCCCGGCCCTGCGGCTCGGCCGCGCCGGCCTCTCGACGCCGCGGCACGGGCGGACCCGAAGATCGCCCCCCGCTCACGGAGGACTCGTGAGCCAGGACTGCCCGCGCCCGCCTCGGCGGCGCACCGGCAGATATGATCGGGCGGGTATCGGCCTGTTGCGCTTCAGCGGGTCACGATGGCCACGACCGGCCGCATCGCGGCAACGCTGCGCCTGATCGGCATGCGGCGAGGTGGACCTGGGCGGCGGGCCCGATGCGCGTTCGGGGCATCCCCCTCGCCTGTCGGGACCAGGATTCGATCTGTCCGGAGCGGCACGGAGGCCGGGCGCGGCCCAAAACCCTCGGTCGAGCCTGCATCGCGGTGACGGGCGTCTCGCTCGGTCCGCGGAGCCGACGTCAGCTGTCGCGAGGCCGCAGCGTGACCCAGTATCCGGCGATGCGGTTGATCGACAGCCCGAGCGATTCGGCGAGGGCGTCGAGGGTATCGCTCGGATTGACCAGCGAGAACACGCCCGTGGCATGCAGCGACGTCACCGCGGGATCGAGCCGGATCACGCCCGGGAAATAGGGCCGGATGCCGTCGACGATCGAGCCGAGCGGCCGGTCCTTGGCGACGAGCAGCCCGTCGAGCCACGCGGTCGCGCTCTCGATGTCGAAGGCGCGCCGTCGGACGCGTCCGCCGGCAAACTCGATCTGCTCCCCCCGGCTCAGGCCGTCCCCGGCGCCGCCCCTCCCGACGCGGGCGGCGCCTTCGAGGCCCGACAGCGTCAGGACGCCCTCGCGCCTCTCGACGAGGAACGTGCCCGCCTCCGTGTTCAGGGTGACGTCCTCGACCTGGGCATGGAACGGGACGGAGCGCGCGGCGATGCGCATCAGCACCTTGCCGTCGAGGAGTCGCATGGCGCGCAGCCCCGGCTCGTACTGGAGGTCGACCGCGGTCCGAGGCGACAGCACGAGCTCGCTTCCGTCCACGAGGGTCAGGCGCTTCTGCTGCGCCGTCAGCGTGACCTGATCCGCCAGGATGTGGTTCAACGGCAGGAAGCGATCCGTCAGCGCGAGCCCGGCCGTGCCGATGCCGAAGACGCCGGCGAGGCTCGCGAGCACGGTCCGGCGTGACTGCCGCCGCTGCATGAGCCGCTTCGTCACGCTGCCGCGCACCAGACCCTGGCGAGCGGCCACGCCGCAGGGCAACAGACTTTCCTGAAGGCGGATCCAGACGCTCTCGTTGCGTTGATCCGCCTGCAGCCACGCCTCGAACTCGCGATACGCCTTCTCGGACATCTCGCCGGAATTGATCTCCACCATCCAGGCGATGGCGGCCTCGGCCCGCGGGTCGTCGAGCATCGTCGCCGCCGTCATGAGAACCGCGTCTCCCGCGCCGCGGCCGTCCCGATTCCTGCGTCGGCACACAGGGCGGCCCGGAGGCCCTGCGCCACGTACTTCCTGACCATGCTGACGGAGACTTTCAGCTCCGCGGCGATCTCGGCATAGGGCAGCCCGTCGATCTGGCTCATCAGGAACGCGGTGCGGGCCTTCGTCGACAGCCGTGCCAGCATGGCGTCGATCGCTCTCAGGGCCTGCACGACGATGAGGCGCTCCTCCGCGGAAATCTCCAAGGCTTCCGGCATCAGGGCCAGCTCCGCCTCGTAGGCGCGCTGGAGGTCGTTGCGGCGTCGCGCATCGAAGATGAGGCGACGCGCGATGGCGGTCATCATCGCGCGCGGCTCGCGCACGGAACCCGCTCCCGGCATCTGCAGCAGTGCCAGGAACACGTCGGAGGCGAGGTCCTCAGGCGGCACGACGGTCCAGCGCTGCCGGCCCAGCCACTTCATCAACCAACCGTTGTGCTGTCTGAACAGGCCGTCCATAACGGAGTTGTTTTGGCGTACAGAGGCCACACCCATAGATTCAACTCTAAGTCGACGCTGCCGAAGCACTCAGGCGACCGCAAAACTCATCGAACCGATTGTTCTACCTATATACCCGCGGTTGTACACGTGGAAAATCTTTCGCCCATGTTTCTGTGTAGCAGATCCCATGCCAGACTCGAGTCTTCCGGCTTGCCGAGGTGATCTCGTGATCCGATTTCGGCCGATCATAGCGTGATGTGTTGTGATTGGGCCGCAATCTGAACGACCGAGTCGCGAGATGGCCTCGGCGTTCGGATGGACACTGACCGAGCGGGGGACCAGCACTCGTTCGCAAGGATCGAGTCCTCGGCGTCGCCCAAGCCGTACCGCGACCGCGGCCAGGATTGCAGGACGATGATGGATAGCCGCGACAGCGTCTACCGCTCTCCTGCGCTGTCCGCGGCATCGAGACGGCCGGGTGCGACTTCCGCACCTCGAGAAACCGAGACCGTCGATCCACTCGGTAGGTCAGGCTCCGCCTCGAAAACGGGCAGCTTGCCCCGACGCCGCGCGACAGCAATTCGCCGTCCAATGCGTCGGTGCCGAAGACATCGAACGATCGATGGAAGTCTCCGGTTCTCTCGGCAGGTCGATGTTCGGCCGGCGTTGCGCGACGGCGGTGGCTGTGAGGCCGAAGGCGGACTTCATTTCGATCACGGCCTTTGCGACTATCGATCCGCGTGATCTGGCGGTGATTCAGCCTGATCCGAGCCGATCTCACGCTCGGCCGGGTCCGAGGTTCCCCCATCGGGGCGATCATCAATGCTGGAAGGCCGACTCGAAGATGATCCGGGCCCGGGTGAAGGCGCTCGGCGATTTGGACCGCCGATCGGGCTGACGCCCCGTCTTGGAGCACAGATCTTCCGGGGCAGTCGCGCATTCGTGAGCTTGCCGGCGAGGCTTCGGCAGATCCCGTTTTCCCGAAGTGATCCAGACGTCCTCCCGCCCGGCTCGGTCCGAAGGCCGCTGGCGAGGTCGGTGGAACGGCGGTGGCAACGGCGTCGTGGGACTCAAGATACTTCAGGTTATGCGATCATCGTCGCGCCGCCCAAGCTAAGATTTGCTACCTAGGTTCTTGTCCTATCGCGGTCCGTTGCTGAATTGACGGCGTGTTAAGAGCAGACGCCCCATGAATGATCTCGATCGGATGGGCCGGAATAAGCTCCGCGGCGGCCGAATGCTGAGAAGGTGCGATGTTCCGGGCGGTGATGCGGAGGTTCCGGTCCGGTGCCGCTCTCAGCGACGAGCGCGGCGCCGCTGCCGTCGAGTTCGCGATGACGGTCGTCCCGTTTCTCGGATCCGTCTTCGCGATCCTTCACGTCGCCCTGTATCATTTCGCGCTGCAATCCCTCGACGCGGCGACGCGCACCGCCTCGCGCCAAGTCATGACCGGAGCGGTGCAGTCCCAGGGGCTGACCGCCGACCAGTTTCGCACCACCCTGCTCTGTCCGGCACTGAGGATTCCGCTCAGCTGCGCCAACATCGTCGTGAGCATCACCAAGGTCTCGAGCGCCCCTGCGGCACCGAACATCGCCCCCTTCATCCGATCTAGCATTCCGGCGCTGGTTCCGGTTAATCTCGACAGCAGCAAGAGCACCTACTGTCTCGGAGTGTCCGGAGATTATCTTTTCATCGATGTATCTTATAGCTTCATCAACATAGGGGCATTCATTCAATCCGTCTTCGGCGATGTCCTGAAGAATTCGGTCGTCCTGCGATCGACGAACTTCATCTACAACGAACCCTTCCAATCCGCGACCGGAAGCTCGCAGTCGTGCTAGGGAAAGCCCGGTTCGGATCGCATCTCGGCCAGCTTTGGCGCATCGCGGGCCGCCACGACATTGCCGACCCGTCCCGGCCGGCGTCCCACGACGAGCGTGCCTTGCGATGACCATGGCCGAACGCGTGTCATCGTCGGTGCGGTGCTCGTCCCGGCGCGGCGTGTGGGCCTGCCGGAGGGGTGTCTCAGCGGTCGAGTTCGCCCTGATCGCCCCCCTTCTGATGGTGCTCTTCATGGGGGCCGTCGACATTAGCCGCGCCGTCACCGCCGCGAACAGGGCCGGCTACGTTGCCGACTCGATCGGCGAGCTCGTCTCGCAGGCGACCACGACCCTGACCGAGGCGCAGATCTCGGGGATCATCCAGAGCGCACCGCTGATCGATGCGGACATCCTGGCCTATGGTCGGCAGAACGGAAGCACCAACCTGCCCGCGCTGGTCAACCTGACGATCTCCAGCGTCAGGTTCTCGAAGACCGACGCGACCTGCGTGGCGAACTGCATCTACTTGGCATCGACCGTGTTCAGCCGTGCGCTGGCCGGCAGCGTGAGGCCGTGCGGCCTGCTTCTGACCGCGCCGGACAGCGCCGCCACCACGCCGGCGACGTTGCCCGCCTCGACCTTCGGTCCCGTCTCGCTCGTCGTCGTCGATGTCGCGGTCTTCTTCCAGCCGATCTTCCTGAAGGGCTTTCCGTTTCCCGGGACGTTCCGACGATCGTCCTATTTCCGGCCGCGGCAGGTCACGCAGGTCAATGCGGCGACCAACTGCCCCGGTTCCTGAGAGAGAAAAGTCCTTTCGCATGTCGCCTCGATCCGCCCTCTGGAGATCATGCCGTGGCGTTGGACGCGCCGTCGCGGCCTATCGCTCCGATCGGCGCGGCAACATCGCGCTTCTCTTCGGGCTGCTCCTCCTGCCGCTGATCGGCACCACGGGGCTCGCCATCGATTACGGGCAGCTGCTCACCGCCCGGACCACCTGCCAGACCGCCGCCGACGCCGCCGCCCTCTATGCCAGCGGCGTCGCCAAGGCCCTGATCCAGCAATCGGACGGCAGCGCCGCTTCGGTCGCGTCCGCCAAGACCGAGGCGCAGACCCGTGCGACGGGCCTGTTCAACGCGTACGTGGCGCGGATGACCAACGTCATCGCGACGGGCGGAACCGTGACCGTCGCCAAGGTCGGCCAGCGCATCGACGCGCTGGCGACGTTCAACGTCGCGACCAGGACATCGTTCGGCGGCATCTTCGGCGTCCGGAGCATGAATGCCTCCGGCTCCGCGAAATCCTCGGCCTCGATGCCGCTCTATACCGATCTCTACATGGCTCTGGACGTGTCGCAGTCGATGGGTCTGGCCTCGACCACGGCGGGAGCCAAGAGCCTCTTCACCCTGATCAAGACGATGGAGAGGAACGCCGGCAACTCGGGCGCCACGGGCTGCGTCTTCGGCTGTCACGTCGTGCAGACCGGCAGCAGGCTGGCGAGCAGCTATCAGTCCATCGCCGGCAGCGCCGTTCCACCGATCACCCTGCGCATCGACGTCCTGCGCAATGCCGTGAACAAGACGATCTCCACGGCCCAGAGCGACGCCCTCGCCGCCGGCACCAGCAACTACCGGATCGCGCTCTACACGACGGGCCTCTCATCCGCGAACGGAACGACCTACAGCCTCAATCAGCTGGCGGCGCTCAGCTCGAACTGGAACAGCTTGTCGGCCGCGGCGGCGAACATCGACCTGGGCCCGAACAACGGTGGCGGAACCGGCGACAGCTACCTCAAGGAGCCGCTGACCGATCTGCTGACGAAGATCCCGACGAGCGGCGACGGAACCAGCCAGGCGACGTCCCGCGCCTACGTCATCATCATCACCGACGGCCTGCGTGACGTGAAGGGTTCCTCCTGCACCTCCGGGCATTGCACCGCGGCGTTCGATCCGGCCGTCTGCCAGAGCTACAAGAACAAGAACATCACCGTCGGGGTGATCTACACCACCTACCTGCCGATCCTGGCCAATCCGACCACGGGAAGCTCGGCGCTGGATGGCAACTATCAAAGCCTGGTCCAGCCCTACGTCTCGCAGATCGCGCCGAACCTGCAGGCCTGCTCCTCGCCGGGCTGGTATGCCGAAGCCTCCGACGGGCCGTCCATCGATGCGGCGCTGGCGAAGATGTTCGGGCAGACGACCATGCAGCCGCAGATCACCAACTGATGCCGACGCGCGGCGCGGACGGGCGTGAAGCCTGCCGCCGCGACCCACGATGCTGCTTTGCGCGCGACCGCCGCGGGAACGCACCATCCGCTCATGCCGATCGGTGTCGATCATGACCAAGGGCGCCCGGCGTACAGACCGATCGACGCGATCTTTCAAGGCTGGTCGAAGAGCTTGTTTCGGGCCTCGCATCAGCGATCGAGCGGGTCGCGGACCGTCCGCTCGCGGAGATCGCACCCGAATTGTTCGCGTCGTTCGGACGGGCGATGCGTGAGAGCGCGACGGAGGGCGAGATCCCGTTGCGAAGGCGTTGCTTCAGGCGATCGTCGATTGCGTCGAGAACGCTGTCCGCATCATTGGCGATACGGCCAGCCCGGAACCTGTCATCGCCGGCGCTGGCTCACCCGCCGGGCAGATGTTCGCGGTTCGGTACGGAAGTGGCGCACCCGACACGATTCGAACGTGTGACCTTTGCCTTCGGAGGGCAACGCTCTATCCAGCTGAGCTACGGGTGCTGACCGTGCCGATTTCCTAGCCGATGCCGCTGCGCGGCGCAACGGGGCTGTCGCGGGGTCGAAGGCCGGGGGGATGACGGCGTGGGTCGCCGTTGCCGCGCTCCAACGATCGGCGAGGCGTCACGGCGCATGTCGCCGTCCGCGGCGCGCATCGCGCCATGGTGCCCCGGGCCGGCGAAGAGGGGGATCGGGGTTCTGCGATCCGAGCGAGGCTTCGTACGCCACCCGGGCAAAGTGTTCGAGCGATACCGGTATCCTCATACTGTGGCCCAAACGGCAGGCCCGGCCAAAGACGGCACGGCCATCTTGTATCGGCCATGTTTCTGATTGTTTCTGGCGGGCATCCGCGCTGCGACGCTCAGCGTGCAACACCGTTCGAAGCGCCGGCGATGCAGACTCGTCTCGACCGACATCATCCCCCCGCCCTCACGGCCCCGACGCATTCGGGGCCGGCAGGCGGCGCCCTGGCGGCCGTGAGCATCGCGCGGCCCGGCGGGGCGCTGGCGAACCTGCAGCTTCTGCGGGCGTTCGCGGCGAGCCTCGTCCTGGTGCACCACGTCGCCGTGTATGCCCAGGCGCTGCGTGGCGCCGCACGGCCGTTCGCGACCCTCGACACCCTGATGGGCGTCTGGGGCGTGGCGATCTTCTTCGCCCTGTCGGGCTTCCTGATGGCCCGGCTCGTCACCCGCGATGCGCCGCTCGTCTTCCTCGCGCATCGGGTCAGCCGCATCTTCCCGACTTACTTCGGGGTGGTGGCGCTGTCCGCCGGCCTGTTCGCGGCGCTGGGCCTGCAGTTCGGCGGCATGTCCGTGCTCGCCCTGTCCCTCGCGCCCGGAGGCGCGCGAAGCTCGCCCCTCAACGTGGAGTGGACGCTCGCCCTGGAGCTGTCGTTCTATGTCGGCCTGTTCCTCCTGGCCTCGGCCGGGCAGGCGCGGCGCCTCGTTCCCCTCGCCGCCGGCTGGCTCGTCCTGCTGGCGGTCGCCTTTCCGCTGCTGCCGCCCGACAGCCGCAGCCTAATGCCTCCGCCGCTCTACCTGGTGCCGGTCACGGCGGCCTGTGCGCCCTTCGCGGGCGGCCTGCTGCTGCCGCGGCTGATCGCGTCGGGCTGGATGCGTCCGGCGACGGCGCTCCTCGCCCTGCCCTTCCTGGTGCTCTGCGTCTTCGTCGACACGGCGGCCGCGCGCTGGCTCGGTGGCGTCGCCGCGGTGCTGATCGTGGGCGCCGCCGTCACGGCGCCGCCCGTCCGCCGGGTGGGGCCGGTGGCGCGGGGGACGATCGCGCTGGGGAATCGGAGCTACGTGCTCTACCTCGCGCATCCGCCGGTGCTGCTGCTGGCGGGCTGGGCTTGCCCGCCGGACTGGTCGGGGCCTGCCTATGCCGGCGTCTGCCTCGCGGGCTCGCTTCTGGCCGCCACGCTCCTCGGGCCCCTCGACGTCGCGTTCTATCGGCGCGTTCGCGGGCGGATCGACGCTGCGGGTCCGGTCGCGCTGAGGCGGGGCGTGACCGCCTTCCTCGTCGTGTTCACCGGTTGCGCCCTCTGGGGCAGCGCCGAGACGGCGCGGAACGACTGGGCCGAGAGCCGGGCCCGCGATGCGGTCGCCGCCCTGCCCGCCCAGGCATGGACGTCGCGGGCGGCGGCCGTGGCGGCCATCGCCGCGCGGGGCCTCGCCCTGCCCCCCACCCTGCGAACGGCCGTCGAGACGGTGGAGCGCATCTCCCCAACGGAGCTCCTGGTCGGGGCCTACGCGCTGGATCCGGACCAGCCGAGCCGAAGCCTGCATCTCGCCCTGTTCTGCGGCGGGCGCCTCGCCGCCTTGGACAAGCCGCGGCGCTTGCGCCGGGACCTCGCGGCTCGGCCTGGCTTCGAAGCGATGGGCGAGCGGCGGATCGGCTATCGTCTGCGCATCCCTGCCGATTCCTGCAGCCGGGAGAACGCGGTCGCGGCGCTCGTCGACGAGACCGGCCTGATGGCGGCGCTCGCCGTCCCGCGAGCCGGGTGGTGATCGGGATCCACGTCGGCGGCGGCGGCGGGCGATGACCGGCATGCGTCGTGGCGATGCCGGGCCCTGGTTCGTCGATTGCATCCGCGTTCCGCCGCGTCGCCGAGCGCGACGCCGCGACCTGTGATCCGAGCCGAGGAGCGCACATGCCGACGCATCACGAGATCCCGGCCACCCCCGACAAGATGGTGCTCGGCTACTTCGACGCCGCGCTGCCGCCGGTGCTCGAGATCGCGTCCGGGGACACGGTCACCCTCCATTCCTTCCCCGCCGGCGGACGCGAGTCGCTGCATCCCGATCCCGCGCGGGTCTCGGCCGAGCACCTCGCGGTGCTCGATCAATGCGTCCCCGGCCCCGGGCCGCACTTCGTCACCGGGCCGGTCCATGTCCGCGGTGCCGAGCCGGGCGACGTGCTGCAGGTCGAGATCCTGGATCAGGCGTTCCGCCAGGATTGGGGCTTCGTCTCGATCCTGCCCCTGCTCGGGACCTTGCCCGACGAGTTCACCGAGTACGAGACCATCCACCCCGACATCGACGTCGCGCGCGGCGTCTGCGTGCTGCCCTGGGGCACCGAGCTGCCGCTCGACCCGTTCTTCGGCATCCTCGGCACGGCGCCGCCCGCCGCCTGGGGCCGCGTCGGCACCGCGGTGCCGCGCGGCTTCGGCGGCAACATGGACAACAAGGAGCTGAAGGTCGGCTCGACCCTCTACCTGCCGGTCTACAACCCGGGCGCCGGCTTCTACGCCGGCGACGGGCACGGCGTGCAGGGCGACGGCGAGGTCTGCATCACGGCGCTGGAGACCGGCCTCACCGGCACCTTCCGCCTGACCGTGCGCAAGGACCTCGGCTACGAGTGGCCGTTCGCCGAGACGACCACCGACCTGATGACGATCGGCCTGCACGAGAGCCTCGACGAGGCGATGCGGCAGGCGGTGCGCGAGATGGTGCGCCACGTCTGCGCCCGCACCGGGCTGACCCGCAACCAGGCCTACATGCTGTGCTCGCTCGCCGGGAACCTGCGCATCACCCAGACGGTCGACGGCAACAAGGGCGTCCACATGCTCATGCCCAAGACCGCCCTGTGAGCTTCGCCCGGTGCGCGCCGGCGCCGATCGATAAACCCGGTCAGCGCCCGGGCGCGGGCGTGGCGTCGCCGCGCGGGCGCATCATGTCGAGGAAGGCCTCCAGCACGTTGGCGTAGTCGTCCGTCCAGGGCCGCCGCGTCATGTCGGGGAGGACGGGCGTCCAGCCGAGCCGCGCGGCCTCCCGCCGGATCGCCGCATCGCGCGTCGCGATCACCACCATCGCCGGAGCGCGGAAACGCCGTTCGATCGGCTCGACGATCGGGTCGATGCGCTGGAGAAGCGCGAGGCCCTGTTCCGCCGCGGCACGGGCGAGCGCCGGCCGCAGGTCGAAATGCTGGTTGGAGATGTGGAGCGCCAGCACCCCCTGCGCGTCGAGGCGGTCGCGGTAGAGCGCCACGGCCTCGCCGGTGAGCAGGTGCATCGGGATCGCGTCCGAGGAGAACGCGTCGACGATCAGCACGCGGGCCGGCTCGGTCGCGCGGGCCAGGGTCAGGCGTGCGTCGCCCTGGACGATGCGGGCCGACGGCGCGCAGGCGGAGAGGAAGCGGAACAGGCTCGGATCGCGCGCGATCGCGACGACCACCGGATCGATCTCGTAGAACGTCCAGGCTTCCCCGGCCCGCGCCTGGCAGGCGAGGCTGCCGGCCCCGAGCCCGACCACCGAGACCCGCGGCACCGGCCCGTAGGCGCGGCGCGCGACCTCGAGGACGTCGGCGATGGCGTTGCCGGTGGCGTAGTAGGTCGTCGGCTCCGGCGGCCCGACAACCGGGCTGCCGTCGTCCTCGCGGATGCGCATGGCGCCGTGCAGGGTCGTGCCGTGCGAGAGCAGGCGGAAGCGTCCCTGAGGATCGGTCTCGATGCGGTGGACCCCGAAGAAGCTGCGGCGGCTCTCGATGTCCTGGATCGTCAGATGCGGCATCGCCAGCACCAGCCCGCAGAACAAGGCGGCAAAGCCGAAGGCCGCCTGCGGCGCGCGCCAGTTCAGCAGCAGGACCGTCATCATCACGCCCGCTGCGGCGCGCGGCGCCGCGTCGGGAGCGTAGCGGACGAGGATGGCGAGCCCGACCAGCCCGGCAAGCGTCCCGACAAGGCGACGCATCGCCACGATGCCGACGGGGCGGGCGCGGACGAAGACGCCGGGACGGCAGGCGAGCGCCGCCACCAGCAGGATCGGATATTCGGCGATCGTCGCAAACAGCCGCGGCGCGATCAGGGCCGCGAACAGGCCACCGAGCATCCCGCCGAGCGAGGTGCAGAGATAGAACTCGGTCAGCCGGCCCGGCTCGGGGCGCAGGCAGAAGACGGCGCGGTGGGCGACGAGGCCGGCGACGAAGCAGAGGCCGAGGCTGAGCGGCAGGTCGACGGCGAAGGGCAGCCGGCCGACCACGGCCGCGCCGAGGACGATCGCGGTCCCCCAAGCCTGCGCGGCGGCCAGGGGACGGTCCGGCCAGGACGCGACCGGGCGGAAGGCGATCACGAAGGTCAGGAGGTAGAGCGCGAGCGGCAGCACCCACATCAGCGGGATGGCGGCCACATCCGTGGTGATGTGCGCGGTCACGGCGACGAGCAGGCCGGAGGGGACGGCCGACAGGCCGATCCAGGCGCCGCGCCGCGCCAGGCTCGGAGCCGCGCGCGCCGTGCCGGTCGTCCGCGCCGGCGCGACGATCCCGTGCGCGTCGCCTCGAACGACGACCGTGAGCGCGCAGGCCGCAACCGCGCCCGCGGCCAGGGCATAGCCGGCGGACCACAGCCTGGTCTGCTCGGCGAGCCCGAGGAGCGGCTCGATCGCCAGCGGATAGGCGATCAGGGCGGAGAACGAGCCGAGATTGGAGGCGCGGTAGAGGAAGTACGGATCCTGTGCCCGATCGTTGCCGGACCGGGCGAACCACGCCTGCAGCAGCGGAGCGCTCGCCGACAGGGCGAAGAACGGCGCGCCGATCGAGGCCAGGAACAGGCCGACGAGCCAGACGGCCTCGTCGCCGCCTTGCGCCGCGGCGTCCAGCGAGACCGTGATCGGCAGGAACGCCGCCCCGGCGAGAAGCACGAGGCCGTGCACCGCGACCGAGGCACGCAGCGACAGCCAGCGCGTCGTCGCATGCGCGTAGGCGTAGCCCGCGAGCAGCAGCCCCTGGAACACCACCGTCGCGACCGACCACACCGCGGGCGTGCCCCCGAGGACGGGAAGGACGCGCTTGGTGAAGATCGGCTGCAGGACGAAGAGCAGGAACGCCGCCAGGAGCAGCGTACCCGCGAACACGAGGGTCTGGACGAGGTCGCGGCCGATCGCTGCCGTCCGGCCGGCCGGGTCGACGCCGATCGGTTCGGCTTTGCTGGCGGTCATGGTTCGCAATCCCCCACCCGAGGCGGCGAGGCGCGAAGGTTAGCCGAGCGGCATTAACCGTCCCTCATCGACCGGTCACCATCTTCATGACTCAAGAGAAATAATGTGTGGGTCCGTAGCCCTGATCGGCCGTGCAGCGATGCGAGCAGCAAAAACCCGGGTCATTCCCACTCGATCGTGCCGGGCGGCTTCGAGGTGATGTCGTAGGTGACGCGGTTGATACCCTTGACCTCGTTGATGATCCGGGTCGCGACCCGGCCGAGGAAGGCCATGTCGAACGGGTAGAAGTCGGCCGTCATGCCGTCGACCGAGGTGACGGCGCGCAGCGCGCAGACGTGGTCGTAGGTGCGCCCGTCGCCCATCACGCCGACGGTCTTGACCGGCAGGATCACCGCGAAGGCCTGCCAGATCGTGTCGTAGAGGCCGGCCCGGCGGATCTCGTCGAGGTAGATCGCATCGGCCTTGCGCAGGGCCTCCAGCTTCTCCGGCGTGATCGTGCCGGGGCAGCGGATCGCGAGCCCGGGCCCCGGGAACGGATGGCGGCCGACGAAGGCGTCGGGCAGGCCGAGCTCGCGCCCGAGCACGCGGACCTCGTCCTTGAACAGCTCGCGCAGCGGCTCGACGAGCTTCATGTTCATGCGCGCCGGCAGGCCGCCGACGTTGTGGTGGCTCTTGATCGTCACCGAGGGGCCGCCGGAGAACGACACGCTCTCGATCACGTCCGGGTAGAGCGTGCCCTGGGCCAGGAACGCCGCGCCGCCGATCTTCTTCGATTCCGCGTCGAACACGTCGATGAACAGGCGGCCGATGGTCTTGCGCTTCTCCTCGGGGTCGCTGACGCCGGTGAGGGCGTCGAGGAACAGGTCCTGCGCCTGCACATGGACGAGCGGGATGTTGTAATGGTCGCGGAACAGCCGCACGACCTCCTCGGCCTCGCCCATGCGCAGCAGCCCGTGGTCGACGAAGACGCAGGTGAGCTGATCGCCGATCGCCTCGTGCAGCAGCACGGCCGCCACCGACGAATCGACGCCGCCCGAGAGGCCGCAGATCACCTTCTCGGATCCGACCTGCTCGCGGATCTTGGCGATCGCCTCGGCGCGGTAGGCGCCCATGGTCCAGTCGCCCGAGCAGCCGGCGATGTCGCGCACGAAGTTGCGGATCAGCAGGGCACCGTGCGGCGTGTGCGCCACCTCCGGGTGGAACTGCACCGCGTAGTAGTTGCGGGCTTCGTCGGCCACCGCCGCGAAGGGGGCGTTCTTCGAGATCGCCACGGTGGTGAAGCCGTCGGGCAGCTTGGTGACCCGGTCGCCGTGGCTCATCCAGACGGGGTAATGCTCGCCGACGTGCCAGACCCCCTTGAACAGGGGGCATTCCGAGATGATCTCGATCTCAGCGCGGCCGAACTCGGCATGGTGGCCGCCCTCGACCTCGCCGCCGAGCTGGGCCGCCATCGTCTGCTGGCCGTAGCAGATGCCGAAGACCGGGACGCCCGAATCGAACACCACCTGCGGGGTTCGCGGCGAGGCGTCGCTCGTCACCGATTCGGGGCCGCCCGACAGGATCACGCCCTTCGGCCGCGTCTCGGCGAAGGCCTCCGCCGCCTTGGTGAACGGCACGATCTCGCAATAGACCCCCTCCTCCCGGACGCGCCGGGCGATGAGCTGGGTCACCTGCGAGCCGAAATCGACGATCAGGATCTTGTCGTGGTCGGTGTTCATGCTTCTCGCGTTAGACGAGGCGATTGCGCCGTGCAACGCAGCCGTCGCATGCGGGCCGCGCGCGCCTGTTCACGACGCGCATGGGCACGGGATTCCCCCTGGGCGTTCGTGCGGAGGCGCGGGCGTCGCGGTGTCCATCACGTCGCCAGGAACCCGCGCACGCGAAGCCAGGCGAGGAACAGGTTCGGCCACGCCGCCACCGGCGTGCCGGGCGGCCCGAGCCCGAAACCGTGGCCGCCGCGCTCGAACAGGTGCATCTCGGCCGGTATCTTCGCCTTGCGCAGGGCGGTGAACATCAGGAGCACGTGGTCGCAGACCGCGATCGGATCGTCCATCGCCTGCGCCATGAACATCGGCGGCGTGTCGGCGCGAACCTGCACGTCGACCGAGTAGGTCCGCATCTCGACCTCGGTGACCTCGTCGCCGACGAGCACGCGGCGGGTGGAGGTGCCGTCGAACGGCGCCTTCATGGTGATGACGGGATAGAGCAGCCCGGCGAGCGCCGGGCGGTACGGCAGGGCGTCGTGCGCGTCGACCGGCGGGTAGAGGTTCTGGTTGCCGACCGCGGTCTCGCCCATCAGGTGCCCGCCGGCCGAGAAGCCCAGCACCCCGACGCGGGCGGGATCGATGCCGAGCTCGGTCGATTGCGCCCGCACCAGCCGCACCGAGCGCTGCGCGTCCTGCCGCGGCGCATCGGGGCCGTTGTCCCAGCCCTCGCCGGGCAGCCGGTAGATCAGCAGGAACACGGTGATGCCGGCCGCCGTCAGCATCTGGCCGACGGGCACGCCCTCGTTGCCGATGTCGATGAAGCGGTAGCCGCCGCCGGCCGCGACGATCATCGCCGATCCGTTCGGCTTGTCCGGCCGGATCACCAGCAGGCAGGGGCGCTCGACCTTGGTGATGACGCCGCGCGCCGTCTCGTCGAAGCGGTAGCCGTTCGGATCCGGACCCTCGCCGCCGCCCGGCGGATCGCCCGGCCAGAGATCGATGACCTGGAGCTGCGCGCCGGGTGCCGTCCGCGGCAGGGCCGGGACCAGCTCGCCCGGCGGGTTGGGCGGGGCTTGGGCATGCGCGGCGCCCTGCCCCGCCATCGCGGCCGCGGTCGCAGCCAGGAGCGTTCTCCGGTCCAGGCCCATCGGTCTCCTGCGGTGTCTTCGGAATCGCTCGGACAACGCCGGCTGGACGGAGCGGTTGCGATCCTCAGCCGGCTCGCGCCAGGGTCGCGACGTAGAACCCGTCCGTGCCGGTTCGCGCCGGGCTCATCTGCAGCCCATGCGTGGTGAAGCGCAGCGTCTCCGCCAAGCCCGGGGCATGGGCCTCGGCGACGTCGCGTGCCGGCACGACCGCGAAGGCCCCGGCGCCGCGCGCGAGGAAGCCGGCCACCGCGTCGTCGTTCTCCGCCGGCAGGAGCGAGCAGGTGACGTAGGTGATGCGGCCGCCGGGGCGCACCAGCCGGCCGGCGCGGTCGAGCACCGTCGCCTGCTCGGCGACCCGCGCGGCGAGGCTGTTCGGGCGCAGGCGCCACTTCGCGTCGGGGTTGCGGCGCCAGGTGCCGGTGCCGGTGCAGGGCGCGTCCACCAGCACGCGGTCGGCCTGTCCGTCGAGGTCGGCGAGCACGTCCGTGCGCACCCGGCCGCCGCGGGGCGTGCGCACCTCCGCGTTCGCGCCGGAGCGCCTCAGGCGCTCGTGGATCGGCGCAAGGCGGCGCGGGTCGTCGTCGGTGGCGATCAGGCGACCGCCGTTCCCGGTCAGTGCCGCCAGCGCCAGGGTCTTACCGCCGCCGCCGGCGCAAAGGTCGACGATCGTCTCAGCCTCGCCGGCGCCCGTCAGCATGGCGGCGAGCTGCGAGCCCTCGTCCTGGATCTCGTACCAGCCGTCGAGGAATTCCGGCTCGACATGCAGCGCCGGCCCGCGCCCGTCCGCGCCGATCGGGACGCGCAGGCCCATCGGCGCGTGCGGCGTCGGCGCGGCCGCATGGTGGGCGAGGCCCGGCATCGCCGCCGCCCGGTCGCCCTTGAGGGCGTTGACGCGGATGTCGAGGGGCGCACGCCGGGCGAGCGCCTTCAGCTCCGGCAGGAGATCGGCGCCGAGGATCGCCTCCAGCTGCGGCAACACCCATTCGGGGACGTCGCCCGCGACGTGTGGCGGCGCGTCGGCGAGGATTCCCTCGGCCAAGCGCCGTGCCTCGTCGTCGTTGAGCTTCTCCGGCGCGAAACCTTCGCCGCTGAACAGCGCCGCGATCGAGGGGGCGGCGAGACCCTGCTGCAGCCGCAGCGACCCGAGCAGCACCGCGCGCGGGCCGTCGTCGCCCATGATCCAGGCGGCCGAGGACCGTCGCCGCAGGGCGTCGTAGACGAGGCTGGCGATGCCGCCGCGGTCGCCCGATCCGGCGAAGCGGTGGCTCAGGCCCCAATCCTTGAGGGCGTCGGCGGCCGGTCGGCGACGACCGGCGATGTCGGCGAGCACCTCGATGGCGGCGGCGCAGCGGGCGGCTGGAGTCAGGACGGTCTCCTTTGGCGGATGAAGGCGTGTCGCGAGCGCGATAGACCCGCAGCGCCCCGCCTGTCGAAGGAAATCCGCGCGGCCACGATACGGCCACGCTTAACCCGCTCCGCGGACACGATACGGCCGAGCTTCCGGCACGATCGAGCGTCAGACCTGCAGGCTCCGACGGAACCCGCCGTCGCGAAGGCCGGAAGAACCCATGTCGCCCGTGATCCACCTCAGCCTCGCCGGCATCCTGATGCTGGCGGTCGCCGCCTGCTCCACCGCACCGGCCGCTCCCGACCTGACGCCGCCGCCGCGGCGCCCGCTCGATGCCAAGACGCAGCTCGAATACGGCAACCCGCCCCCGCCTCCCGGCCCGCGCTACTGAAGGATCTCCGGACCTCGGCCCGCGCGGGCCGAGATCTCAGGCCGCCTGTTCGCGGGCGCGGCGGCCCTCATAGGTCTTGAGGCCGGTGAAGACCCGCTCGAGATGCGGCAGCGCGGTGTCCGGCGTGGCCGAGCGCCCGCGGGCGATCAGGTCGCCGACGACATGGTCGGCCTCGATCCGGCCCCTGCCCTCGATGTCGCGCAGCATCGAGGCGGTGAGCGGCGAGCCTTCCGTGGTCAGCGTGGTCCGGGCCTGGGCCGCCACCTTCTCGCGCGGCGCGAATCCGTTCGCCGCGGCGATGGCGAGGCATTCGTCGTGCAGGCCGGCGATGAAGTCGCGGCCGCCCTCGGCCCCGACGATGTCGCCGACGGTGCCGCGCATCAGGGTGGTCGCGCCGGCCAGCGTGGCGAGGAACACCCACTTCTCCCACATCTCCAGCACGATCCTGTCGGACAGGCGCGGCTGGAACTTCACGTCCCGCATCAGCGTCTCGATCGCATCGCAGCGCTCGGATCGGAAGCCGTCGCGCTCGCCGAAGGTCAGCGTGCAGAAGTCGCTCATGTGGCGGATTGCGCCCTCAGGCCCCAGCGTCGCCGCGATGGCGCAGGAGCCGCCGAGCACGCGGGCCACGCCAAAGCGCGCGTCCAGCGCGTCGAGATGCGCCATCCCGTTGAGGATCGGCAGGATGGCGGTGCCGTCCCCCACCGCCGGCGCGAGGTCGTCGATGGCGCCGGCGAGGTCATAGGCCTTGCACGAGAGCAGGACGAGGTCGAAGCCGCCGGCCGCGGGCAACGCGGCCGCCGTGACGGTCTTGGGCGCGGCGAGATGCAGGTCGCCGAGCTTGCTTTCCACGACGAGCCCGTTCGCCGCGAGCTTGTCCGCGCGCGCCGGGCGGACGAGGAAGGTCACGTCGCGCCCGGCCTCCGCGAGCCGCGCCCCGTAATAGCCGCCGGTCGCCCCGGCCCCGACCACCAGCACCCGCATCGTCGCTCTCCGAAACACCGTTTCCCGCCGGACCCGCCCGTGACGCCGCCCCGCCTCAGGTGCGCGAGGGGTAGTTCGGGCTCTCGCGGGTGATCGTCACGTCGTGGACGTGGCTCTCGCGCAGGCCGGCATTGGTGATGCGGATGAACTGCGCGCGCTCCTTAAACTCCGGCACGCTCGGGGCGCCGACATAGCCCATGGCGGCGCGCAGGCCGCCGGCGAGCTGGTGCAGGACGGCCGCCACGGGGCCCTTGTACGGCACCTGCCCCTCGATGCCCTCGGGCACGAGCTTGTGGGTGTCGTTGACCTCGGCCTGGAAGTAGCGGTCGGCCGAGCCGCGGGCCATCGCGCCGACCGAGCCCATGCCGCGGTAGCTCTTGTAGGAGCGGCCCTGGTACAGGAACACCTCGCCGGGGGCCTCGTCCGTGCCGGCGAGCAGCGAGCCGAGCATCGCCACCGAGGCGCCGGCGGCGATCGCCTTGGCGAGGTCGCCGGAATACTTGATGCCGCCGTCGGCGATCACCGGGATGCCGGCGTCGTGGGCGGCCTCGACCGCCTCCATGATCGCGGTGAGCTGCGGAACGCCGACGCCGGCGACGATGCGGGTGGTGCAGATCGAGCCCGGCCCGATGCCGACCTTCACCGCGTCCGCGCCCGCGTCGATCAGCGCCTGCGTGCCCTCGCGGGTCGCGACGTTGCCGGCGATGACCTGCACGGCGTTGGAGAGCTGCTTCACCCGGCGCACGCTGTCGAGCACCTTGATCGAGTGGCCGTGCGCGGTGTCGACCACGATCACGTCGCAGCCGGCATCGATCAGGCGCTCGGCCCGCTCGAAGCCCTGGTCGCCGGTGGTGGTAGCCGCCGCGACCCGCAGCCGGCCCTGCTCGTCCTTGACCGCCTTCGGGTAGGTGACCTGCTTCTCGATGTCCTTGACCGTGATCAGGCCGATGCAGCGGAAGTGGTCGTCGACCACGAGCAGCTTCTCGATCCGGAACTGGTGCAGGAGGTGCTTGGCCTCGTCCTGCGTCACGCCCTCGCGCACCGTGATCAGCCGGTCGCGGGTCATCAGCTCGGAGACGGGCTGGGCCGGATGCGTCGCGAAGCGCACGTCGCGGTTGGTGAGGATGCCGACGAGCTTGCCGCGCGAGCCGTTCGGGCCGCGCTCGACCACCGGGATGCCGGAGATGCGGTTGGCCTTCATCACCTCGAAGGCGTCGGCCAGGGTCTCGTCGGGATGGATGGTGATCGGGTTGAGCACCATGCCCGACTCGTACTTCTTGACGAGGCGGACCTGCTCGGCCTGCTCCGCCGGCTCGAGGTTGCGGTGGATGACGCCGAGGCCGCCGTTCTGGGCCATGGCGATCGCCATCGGCGCCTCGGTGACGGTGTCCATCGCCGAGGCGACGATCGGCAGGTTCAGGCTGATGGTGCGCGTCAGCTGCGTCGCGACGTTGACCTCGGTCGGCATCACCGACGAGGCGGCCGGACGCAGGAGGACGTCGTCGAAGGTCAGGCCCTCGATGATCGAAGCGGAGCTGATACGGGCCATGAGCCAACGGTCCTGAAGGGCTGCCGGGCCGACGCGAGGTCGGGTTCGGCATGGAGCGGGTTGGCACGGGCCAGTATCATGCGGTGGGGTGCCCGCAAAGGCGGCAACCCAGCGCGGCACGGGATAAACCCCGCGTGGGCCGGTTGCGTCCGCCGCATGGCGTCCGCGACCGCCCTTCCCGCCTCAGCGGACGCGCGGCCCCTTGTCGGAATAGTCCGGCGGCAGGCCGATGTAGTCGGTGAGGATCCCATCGAGGCCGGGCGCCCGGCCGAACGCCTCGCAATCGGGGTCGAGGGGCGCCTCGCCGAGCGTGGTCACCCGGATGCGGTTCCAGTTCGGCAGGGTCAGCGGCGCCTTGAACGGGTCCTCGCCGGTGGCGAGGTAGAACCCGAAATCCTGGCCGAAATCGCCGGCGAGATCGTAGGCGTCGCTGATGTGCGAGTAGCGCGGCTGGCTCGTGAACGAGTTGGCCGCCCCGCCCCAGACCATCGCCGCCCGCTGCTCGTGGCGGCGGTCGAGCGCCTCGGCCTCGACGGTGAGGCTTCCGAGCCCGATCGGCACCCGCGGGATCGGGATGCGCCCGAGGCCCTCGGCGAAGCCGATGCCGACCTGGCCGGCGACGGTGACGGCGGCGGAGGTGCCGATGGTGGCGCCGGCGCCGATCAGGTCGGTCGGGTCGACGCGGGTCACTTGGGCGCGCACGGTCAGGTCGGCGTTGCGGCTCGACACCACGTCGTAGCGCAGCGACAGCTCGTAGCAGAGCGCGCGGTCGGCGTTGTTGGCGACCAGCCTGCGCTCCGCATCGCTGATGCCGACCGCACCGGAGACGTTGGCCGGGAACTGCGTCGGGATGATCCGGACGGTCCTGGTCCGGGCGAGCGCGTCGGCGTCGGCGTAGAGGCGCGCCGTGGTCGAGGCCTCGGTGCTGGCCCGGAGCCGGTCGTAGCGGCTGAGCGAGCCGACATCGTTGAGGAGCACGGTGCCACAGGCGCCGAGGACGAACATCACCGCGGACGCGGCGACGAGCCGCGGCAGCGATCGGGGCAGTGTCGACGGACGAAGCATCCTGTCACTTTCGCGGGTGTCGCAGCGTCGTCCCGGGCTCCGCCGCCGTGGAGCGGGGCGCCGCGCGGGGACACGGCATCGTTACCGTAAAGCTTAAGGCCGATCCGGCCTGCTCGGAAGGGTTGCGGCGCGGTTCAGCCATGTTCGGAAACAAAGCGTGGCCGATCCGCCACGGATCGACCGGGCGCACATCCCGTGTCAAGCGCTGCGCCGCACGCCCGGCCGACGCCACGATGCCGGGTGCCCCGAACGCTTGCCCGGCCCGATGCGCGCATCCCAGATCGTCCCCCTCGTCGTCGCCACCGCCCTGTTCATGGAGAACACCGACTCGACGGTGATCGCCACGGCGCTGCCGACCATCGCTCAGAGCCTCGGCGAGGACCCGATCGCCCTGAAGCTCGCGCTGACCGCCTACCTCGTCAGCCTGGCGATCTTCATCCCCATCAGCGGCTGGATGGCCGACCGCTACGGATCGCGCACGGTGTTCCGCGCGGCGATCGCGGTGTTCATGGCGGGCTCCGTCGCCTGCGCCGTCTCGAGCGGGCTCGCCGGCTTCGTCGCCGCCCGGTTCCTGCAGGGCTTGGGGGGCGCGATGATGGTGCCCGTCGGCCGCCTGGTGATCCTGCGCAGCGTGCCGAAGGCCGAGCTCGTCTCGGCGCTGGCCTACCTGACGATCCCGGCGCTGATCGGCCCGATCATGGGGCCGCCGCTCGGCGGCCTGATCACCACCTATCTCGACTGGCGCTGGATCTTCTTCATCAACATTCCGATCGGCATCGTCGGGATCGTGCTCGCGACCCTGTTCTTCGAGGACGTGCGCGAGCCCGAGCGCCCGCCGCTCGATCTCGTCGGCTTCGCCATGCTCGGGCCGGGGCTCGCCGCGCTGATGCTGGGGCTGGCCTCGACCGGCCGCCACCTGCTGCCGGCCTGGATGTCCTGGGCGAGCCTCGGCGGCGGCGCGGTGCTGCTCGCGCTCTACTTTCGGCACTCGCGGCGGATGGCGCATCCGATCCTGCGCCTCGACCTCATGCGTCATCCGACCTTCCGCATCGCGGTGGTCGGCGGCAGCCTGTTCCGCATCGGTACCGGCGCGATCCCGTTCCTGCTGCCGCTGATGCTCCAGGTCGGCTTCGGGCTCGATCCGCTGCAATCGGGGCTGATCACCTTCGCCGCGGCGGCCGGCGCGATGTTCGTGAAGACGATCGGCCCGCGGATCCTGCGCCGCTACGGCTTCCGTCCGGTGATGGTGGCGAACGCCGTCCTCGCCGCACTCTTCCTCGCGGTGAACGGCCTCTACACCGCCGACACCCCGCATTGGCTGATGCTCGGGATCCTGTTCCTCGGCGGCTGCCTGCGCTCGATCCAGTTCACCTGCGTGAACGCCATCGCCTACGCCGACCTCGAGAAGTCCGAGATGAGCGCGGGCACGAGCCTCGCCAGCGTCGCGCAGCAGATCTCCTTGAGCCTCGGCGTGACGCTCGGCGCCCTGGCGCTCGAAGGCGCCGCCGAATGGCATGGCCGCAGCGCGATCATGGCGGCGGATTTCGGCCCGGCCTTCTTCGCCGTCGCGCTGATCTCGGCGGTCTCGGTCTTCGCCTTCCGCCAGCTCGCGCCGGATGCCGGCGCCGAGGTCTCGGGCCGGATGATCGCGCGTGCCGCGCCCGCCGCCGCACCGGGCCGGCCATAGGTGCAGGCTCCCCTCCCACGGTCCGCTCGCGGAGGCTGCGCGTGAACGTCTCGATCCTGCAACCGCTGATCGCTCAGATCGGGCTGATCGTGGCGCTCTACGTCTGGCTGTCCGTGGCGCGCCTGCGCGCCGTGAGCCGCGGCGAGGTCGCGTACGACGCCTTCGTCCTCGGTCGCGACGAGCCGCGGCCGATCGCGCGGATCACCCGCAACCTCGCCAACCAGTTCGAGCTGCCGGTGCTGATGGTCGGCTGCGTCGCGCTTCTGGCGGCTTTCGGCGAGGTCGGGCGGTTCGACGTCGCCTGCGCCTGGCTGTTCGTCGCCGGCCGGGTCGTGCACACGGCGGTGCAGACCCTGACCGACGACGTGAAGCTGCGCGGACGCGTCTTCGGGATCAATTTCGTGGCGTTCCTCGGGATCGCCGGGCACCTCGGCCTGGTCGCCCTGGGGTCGCGGTAGGCCGCTCGGAGCGCATGCTCCGGCGCGGCCGCCTCAGGCGGCCTTGGCCCGGCGCGGCCGGTTTGCGTTGGCGCTCGCCTTCGGGGCGCCCCTGGCGGCGGGCTTCGCTGGGGGCTTCGCCGCCGGGCGGCCTGTCGCGCCGGCGCGCCAGCCCTGCCAGCTCCAGGCGCCGGGTCCGGCGAGCGCGTAGATCAGGAAGCCGCCGGCGAGCCCGAGGTCGGCGAGCAGCAGCGTGCGCTCGGCCGCGGCCGCCGGGCCGGAGAACTGCCAGAAGGCGTGGAGCAGCATCGCCGTGAGGCCGGCGAACCCGGCGAGCGCGACGCCGGTGATCCGCGGCAGCACGCCGACGATCAGCGCGAGCGGCCCGAACACCTGCACGACGACGGCGAGCGTCGCCACCGCGTTCGGGGCCGGCACGCCGGCGCCGGCCAGCGTCAGCGCGAAACCGGAGACGTTGAGGGCGCGGGCGATGCCGGTCGGCAGCAGCGCGGCCGCCAGCAGAAGGCGCGCGGCGAGAAGCAGTCCGTCCTGGGCTCGGGCGATCACGGGTGGTCTCCGGTGGTCTGAGGCGAGGACGGCATCGTCGTCCGCACCGCTGAAGACCGAGTTAAGTCGCCCCCGCGCTCAACCGGAAACCCCGCCGCGGAACAGGCGTCCGCGCTCGGTCCACGCCACCACGAGGAGCGCGGCCGCGCCGAGCCCGGCATAGCCGAAGGCGATCGGCAGGGTCGTGCCGTCGAAGCACTGGCCGATCGCGAAGCCGCAGAGCGCGCCGAGGATCGTCGTGTAGAACCCGAGGAACGAGGAGGCCGTGCCGGCGATCGCGCCGAGCGGCTGCAGGGCGAGCGCGTTGAAGTTCGGCATCGCGAAGCTGATCAGGAACTGGTTGCCGGCGAGCACCGCGAGGAACAGCGCCAGCGGCGGGTGCCCGCCATAGGCGAGCCCGATCGCGACCTGCCCGAGCGCCACCGCGACGAAGGCCGTCAGCCCCGCATGCGACAGCGCCCGCATCCCGAGGCGGCCCACCACCCGGGCGTTGACCAGGGTCGCCGCGCCCATGGCGCCCGCGACCAGCCCGAAGGCCAGGGGGAACAGCGCGCCGAGGTGGTAGAGCCCGGTGTCGAACACCTGCTGGGCCGAGCCGACATAGCCCATGATGCAGCCGGTGAGCAGGCCGAGGGCGGTGGCGTAGCCGATCGCGACGCGACAGCCGAGCGTGGTCCGCAGGGCCTGCCCCGTCGCGGCGAAGGAGAGCGGCCGGCGGTATTCCGGATGCAGCGTCTCGGGCATGCGCGCTAGGAACCAGAGCGCGAGCAGCCCCGCGAGCGCGAGCATCGAGACGAAGACGTAGGTCCAGGAGCCGAGGGCGAGCATCGCCCCGCCGATCGCCGGCGCGATCATCGGCACAATCAGGAACACCATCATGGTGAAGGACATCACGCTCGCCATCTCGCGCCCGGCGAAGCGGTCGCGCACGATCGCGGTCGAGAGCACCCGGCCGCCGGCCGCGCCGAGCCCCTGGATCACGCGGGCGGCGAGCAGCCATCCGAACGACGGCGCGACCATCGCGAGCAGGGTTCCGGCGACGTAGACCAGCAGGCTGCCGATCAGCACGGGACGTCGCCCGAGGGCGTCCGAGACCGGGCCGTATACGATCTGGGCCGAGCCGAAGCCGATCATGTAGACGTAGATCAGCCACTGCAGGTGGTTCGGGTCGACGACGCCGAAACGGGCCTGGATCGCTGGAAAGGCCGGCAGCAGGTTGTCGATCGAGATCGCGGTGACCGCCATCATCAGCGCGACGATCGCCACGAACTCGACGAAGCCCGGCCCGGTCCAGGGACGCGCGCGCGGGATCGCCTGGCCTTCGGGCGGATGGGGCCGGATCGGTGCTGTCACGGGAACGCCCTTGGCGGCGCGGGAACACCTCCGACGGGAAGGGCCGCACGGGCCGCCTCATCGGGGCGGTTCGCGGCGGGGATGTGGCCGGCGCATGCACGGGACGCCGAGGAGATCCCCCGCCGGCTGCTGGAACGGAAACGGCCTAGCTTCGTTGCATCGCCAACACTCGCTGCATACCCGGAGTTCCCGTGTCGACGCTCGTCCGCATCCTTCTCGCGATCTTCCTGCCGCCGATCGCCGTGCTCGTGACCAACGGCATCGGCCTGCAGTTCCTCCTCAACATCGTCCTGACGCTGATGTTCGGCCTGCCCGGCATGATCCACGCGCTCTGGCTGATGAACCGCGACCGCCCTCTGCTCTGAGCGGCATCGCCGAAACGAAGACAGCCGCCGGTCGCGCGACCGGCGGCTGTCTTCGTTCGACCGAGCGCGTCGCGATCGGTCAGGGCTTCTCGGGCTTGTCCGTCCGAAGCGCGGTCGTCGTCACCTTGCGCACCGGGCGCGGCGCGGCGTGAGCCACCTTGACGGTCTGCGCGGCGACCTTCACCGGCTCGGCGACGACCGCGTCCGCCGTCGGCGTCGCGGGTGTCGGCGTCGCGTCCTTGTCGAAGACCTTGCCGAGCAGCGTCCGGTAGGTGCTCGGATCGTCGTCAGCGCCGGCGACCGTGATCCGCGCCGGCTTGGCCTTCGCGGCTTCCTTGACCCCATCGTCGCTGGGGTCGGGCTGCTTGGCCATCAGCGTCCGCGTGCCGGGCTTCGCCGCATCGGGCTTGGCCGTGCCGGGCTTGCCCGCATCCGCCTTGCCGCCCTTGGCGAGGGCTGACGCCGCGGCCTTGGTCGGGATCGGCGCCTCGGGCGCGGCGGCGAGCATCACCGGACGGCCCTTGGCGTCGACCTCGATCTCGCGCGGGCCGGCAGCCAGGCTCTCCGGCCGGCTGACGTCGCCGAGGTTGTGCCGGCCGTAATCCTTGGCGCTGTAGGGCAGCTCGGTCTCGGTGCCGCCGAGGTTGGCGAAGGCGGTGGTCTGCTCGGCGCGGAACACCGGGTTGCCGCCGCCGTCGTCGTAGACCACCCGCGTCGCCGGCGTGCCCTTGGCGACGAGCTCGGCGATCTCCTGGTTGTCGTGGGTGCGCTTCTCGGCGACGAGCGGATCGACCTTCGGCGTGCACGAGCCGGCGGCGGCATCCGCGCCGCCGAATACGTACTTGGTGCCGCAGACCCCGACCTTCGGCTCGTCGCGCAGGGCTTCGAAATAGTCGGCGCCTTCCTTGAGGTTGCGCCAGAACGGGGCGTTCGGGTCGTTCCGGTACTTGGCCATGTTTTGTGCCGTCATCCGGAACGGATACGACTGGAACTGGAACGCGCGCTGGCCGCCGGCGAAGGCCTCGCGCGCGACCGCGTAGATCTCCGACATCGACGCGTCGGTCATCGCGAAGCACCCGGCCGACGAGCAGGTGCCGTGGACCATCAGGTAGTTGCCGGTGCTGCCGTTCGCCCGGTCGTAGGCGTTCGGGAAACCGGTGTCGAAGGAAAGGTAGTAGGACGAGTTCGGGTTCATCTGGCCCGGGGTGATCGTGTAGAATCCCTCCGGCGCCTGGCGATCGCCCTGCTTGCGCTTGGGCCCGAGCTGGCCCGACCAACGGCAGATCGGGTAGATCTTCAGGAGCGCGTAGTGACCGTCGGTCCCGCGCTTCCACACCTCCATCTCCGCTTCCTTCTTGTAGGCGCGGATCAGGATCGGGTCGCTCTGCTGCATCCCCTTGGTCTGCATCAGGGACAGGGTCTGGGGCGGGATCGGCGTGAGCGAGCGCGTCGAGGCGCCGTTGATCATCCCGTCCTGGCAACCGCCGAGGGACAGGGCGGCCGCGACAGCCACGGGCGCGATCAGGCGGGACGCTCTGTGGAGACTTGCAACGGCGAACCGGCGCACAGCCATGGGGGAACCTCGTCCTCGAACACACCGCGCGCGGCCCTTGTCGGCAGCCGTCGTGCGTCACTCCCCCACTCTCTAGCTTTGGTAAGCTTACGCCTCCGTTACCGCAAGGATCGGCCCCCCGCCGGCCTCGGCGCCACCGGTCCCGATGTGGATCACGGGGACGGGCGCAGGGTGTGCCGCGACTCCGCCGCGATCAGGTCGACGAGGAACGCGTCGTCGACCGGGTCGGCCAGGCGCAAACCGACTGATGCGGAAGGGGTTTCCACCGTCAGCCAGCGCAGGTCGGGGCGCGTCGGCTCGGCCGCCACGACGCGCCTCACGGGGCTGCCCGGCACGTGCTGCAGAAAGGTTAAATGGTTCCCCGATCCCCGCTGTGCCAAAACGTCACAGATGCCATAGGCGACCTCGGGCGGCGTGTGGAGGTGGGTCAACAGCCAAAATCGGTTCTCGGCAACGGGGTTCGATAGGGCGATCCGCAGGCGGCGGACCCCTTCGGCGAGGAAGCGGTAGTCGGCCTCGTCCGAGGCCGGGTCGTGGTGGTTGAAGACGCATGCGAGCCCGTAGCGCTCGCGATACAGCCGGTGGCGCCCGCGCCAGATGCCCTCGCCCTGCCGCTCGTCCAGGGGGATGGTCTCGAGCTGCGATCGATCCAGGAGCGCGGCGAAGTCGTCGGCGAGGCAGTCGCGAACCATCCCCGGCATGGTGAAGATCCAGTCGAACGGCCCCGACCAGGTACGCAACCCGAGCGTCTTCAGCACGTGCGCCATCTGGCAATGGGCGCCCAGGGAGACGTGGTTGACCGGGCCGGGCTCGCGCTCGCTGCCGAGCAGGCCGCCGAGCCTGCGTCCGAGCCCGCGCAGGAAGCCGGTGCCGTAGGGGCCGCCGGGTTCCGGCCGGCTCACAGGCGCCGGCCGATCTCGAGGAACTTGCGGGCGCGGCGGTCGCGGATCTCGTCGGGGGCCACGCCGTCGAACTCGGCCAGCGCGCCGGCCAGGGCGTCGCCCGCCGCGGCGATGGCGCCGGCGCGGTCGCGGTGGGCGCCGCCGGTCGCCTCGGGGACGATGGTGTCGATGATGCCGAGCCGCATTAGATCCTGCGCGGTGATCTTCATGGCGGTGGCGGCGTCGGGCGCACGGCCCTGGTCGCGCCACAGGATCGAGGCCGCGCCCTCGGGCGAGATCACGCCGTAGATCGCGTGCTCCATCATCAGGACGCGGTTGGCGGTGGCGAGCGCGATGGCGCCGCCCGACCCGCCCTCCCCGATCACCAGCGCGACGTTCGCCACGCCGAGGCCGAGGCAGGCCTCCGTCGAGCGGGCGATGGCCTCGGCTTGGCCGCGCTCCTCGGCCTCGATGCCGGGGAAGGCGCCGGCGGTGTCGACGAAGGCCAGAACCGGCAGCCCGAAGCGGTCGGCGAGCTCCATCAGGCGCACCGCCTTGCGGTAGCCTTCCGGGCGGGCCATCCCGAAATTGTGCCGCAGGCGCGTCTCGGTGGTCGCGCCCTTCTCCTGGCCGAGCACGCAGACCGGCCGGCCGCGGAAGCGACCCATGCCGCCGACGATCGCCGCGTCCTCGCCGAAGCCGCGGTCGCCGGCCATCAGCGTGAAATCCTCGATCAGCCCGGTGCAGTAGTCGACGAAGTGCGGCCGCTGCGGATGCCGGGCGACCTGGGTCTTCTGCCAGGGGGTGAGGTTGGCGTAGATCTCGGCCAGCGCCTGCGCCGCCTTCGCTTCCAGCCGCCCGACCTCCTCGCTGATCGCGACGGCGCCGTCGCGGGCGCCGACGGCGCGGAGTTCCTCAAGCTTCGCCTCAAGCTCGGCCACGGGCTTCTCGAAATCGAGGTAGGAGCGCATCGCCGCCATCGTCGTCACAGTACTCCCATCCGAAGGCCGGTGCGGCTGCGGCGCTGGTGCCGAAGGCCCCGGCCGCGAACGGCGCAGGGTGTTGGCGAAGCGCGGACGGGTGTCAACCGGCGGACCTTCGCCGCAGGGATGCGCGTCCGTTCCAAGCGTGCGCGCCGGATCCGGCGACGATCGGACGGGTCAGGCCGCCTGGGCCTCGACGCGGTTCCGCCCCAGCGCCTTGGCGCGGTAGAGCGCGAGGTCGGCGCGCTTCAGCATCTCGCCGGGGCCGACATCCTCGGGCTGACGGGTCGCGACGCCGATCGACACGGTGACGGGGACGCTGCGGGTGTCGCGATGGATCGAGAACGGCATGCCCTCGATCCGCTCGCGGATGCGCTCGGCGATGGCGTGGGCCTCGGCGAGGCCGGCATCGGGCAGGATGATGACCACCTCCTCGCCGCCGTAGCGGGCGACGATGTCGATGGTGCGGGTGTGCAGGCGGACGCGGTCGGCGAAGGTGCGCAGCACCTCGTCGCCGGCTTCGTGGCCGTGGGTGTCGTTGATCGCCTTGAAGTGATCGATGTCGAGGATCAGCCCGGCGACCTGGCGCTCGCGCAGCCGTGGATCGGAGAACAGGCCGGCGAGGTGGTTGTCGAGGTAGCGCCGGTTGTGCAGTCCGGTGAGCCCGTCGGTGACGGCCATCTCCATCGACGCCTGCACCGCGCTGCGCAGAACCTCGGAGAATCGCTTGCGGCGGATCTGGGTGCGAACCCGCGCGACCAGCTCGTTGCGGTCGATCGGGCGGAGCAGGTAGTCGTGGACACCGAAATCGAGGCCGCGCACGATGCGGGCGCGGTCATGCGCCTCGGCGAGCATGATCAGCGGCACCTGCCGGGTCCGCTCCAGGTTGCGCAGCTGGCTGCACAGGCGCAACCCGTCGAAGCCCTCGAGGTCGAGGCTGACCAGGACGAGGTCGAAGCCGCCCTCGGCCGCCACGTGGATCGCCGCCTGCGGATCGGTCTCGAGCGTGACCGCGTGGAACTGGCCGAGCGCCGCCGCCATCCGCTCGGCCGAGCCGCGCCGATCCTCGACCAGCAGCAGGCTGGCGTTGAGGCCGGTCTCGGCGGTGGCGAGCGCCAGCGGGTCGCCCATGCCGAACTCGCGCGAGGCGAGCGCGCGGCTGCGCAGCTCGTCGGTCACGGCCTTCAGGCGCACGAGGCTGCGGACGCGGCTGAACAGCGCGGTGTCGTCGATCGGCTTGGTCAGGAAATCGTCGGCGCCGGCGTCGAGGCCCTTCAGGCGGTCCGAGGGTTGGTCGAGGGCCGTGACCATCACCACCGGCAGGTGCGCGGTGAGAGGGTTGTTCTTGAGGATGCGGCAGACCTCGAACCCGTCCATGCCGGGCATCATCACGTCGAGGAGGATGAGGTCGCACAGGCCCTTCTCGCAGATCGCGATCGCGTCCGGGCCGTTCATGGCCGCGACGGTGTCGAAGTATTCCAGCGCGAGCTTCGTTTCGAGAAGCTTCACGTTCGGGAAGAGGTCGTCGACGATCAGGACGCGGGCCGACATCGTTCCTCGCACAAGGTTTCAGCGGGCGATCGCAGGCGCCGTCGAGGGCTCGATCCGGACCCTACTTGTCGGCAAGATACGTGCGAACCGTTGCCAAAAACTTCGCGACGGAGATCGGTTTGGACAAATATGCCTCGCAACCGCCCTCAAGAATGCGTTCCTCGTCGCCCTTCATGGCGAAGGCGGTGATGGCGACGACGGGAATGTGCTTGAGGTCGTCGTCCTCCTTGAGCCACTTGGTTACCTCGAGCCCCGAAACCTCGGGAAGCTGGATGTCCATCAGGATCAGGTCGGGATGGTGGGCACGCGCGAGCTCGATCGCCTCGATGCCGTTGGCCGTCTTGAGGGTCGCGTAACCGTGGGCCTCCAACAAGTCGTTGAAGAGCTTCATGTTCAGTTCGTTGTCCTCGACGATCAACACCGTTTTCGTCATCACGCTCGATCCCGGTGCCGCCGCGCGTCCTTTACGGGACGTTACCCGACCTCACGCCTTTGTAAGCGACAGATGTTGATGAATCGCAAATCACTTCAAGACGATGGGTCGACGCGAGCCACCGCCGCCGACCACAACCTGGCCGTCGACGTGCTCGGCTGGATGGTCGCCGACGAGGACCGCTTGTTCCCGTTCCTCAACGCGACCGGGCTGTCGCCCGAGGACGTCCGCGCGTCGCTGTCCGACCCGGCCTTCCTCGTCGGCGTGCTCGACCACGTCATGGGCGACGAGCCGGTGCTGCTCGCCTGCGCGCAGGGGCTCGACATCAAGCCCGAGCGCATCGCGGCGGCGTGGCGACGGCTCGCGCCGCAACAATCCGACGAGTTCTAAAGGGCCGCGTGCCGGCTACGGGGCGCACGGCTTGTCCGGCGCCTTGTCGAGCTCGAGGCGGGTCATGTCGCCGAGGATCGCGAAGTCGCCGTAGTCGAGCTTGAGCGCGCCGCTGACCCCGTTCTCGTAGAGGTCGAAGGTGAGGGTGTAGATCGGCGTGCGCTCGCCCTCCCCTTGCGTGAAGTAGCTCAGCGTCACCGGCCAGTGCGGCACGGCGGCCATCGCACCCTCGTGCAGCGGCTTGTCGCGGTCCGACGCGGCGGCATTCGCCGGCGCCGTTGCACGGCGGCCGATCACGGCCAGGGTGTCGTAGACCTTGCGGCCGTCGTCCGACCCGTCGAACACCTTGGCCGACATCGTGGTGTCGCCGGCCCGCGCGGCCTGGACGAGGCGGCGCATGTGCAGGCTCGGGAACAGCACCGGGCCGGCGGCGGTGAACTGGTCCTTCTTCGGCTCCTTGAGCCGGACCTTGAACGCGTCGCCGCTCGCATCCGCGGTGCCGTCGACGGCCGGGCTCGGCTGTCCGTTCAGCACCGTCACCGTGCGGAAGCGGAAATCGCGGGCCTCGCCGCCCTCGAAGGTGGTGTTGCGCAGGTCTGAGGTCCGGCTGCCGCTCTCGCCGGATTCGAGCACCGTCACCTGGCGGGTCTGCATGGTGTAGCCGCGGCAGGCGTCGCCCTTGAACTCGATCACGATGCGCCCGCGCGCGCTCTCGACCGCCCGGGTCCCGCCGGTGGAGGCGAGCGACAGGTCGTAGACCGCCTTGTGGTTGGCGAGGATCACCGGCTCGGGCTTTCCGGGCTTCGGATCCTCGGGCTTTGCCGCTTCGGGCGCCGGCTTGGCCGAGGCGTCGGGCGTGGCCGGTGCCGCATGGGCCATGCCGCCGAAGCAGGCCGCGCCGGCGAGGAACGCGGCGACGAGGGCGGTGGCGTGGCGTGGCATCGTGGAGACTCCCGAGGCGGTGACGGCCGAAGTTGAGGCGCAGGCTGCAGGTAGTGGGTGCCGGGCCCGGAGCAATGCCGGGCGCCGGATCAGCGGTAGCCGGCCGCCTGAAGCTCGAACAGCTCGGCGTAGCGTCCGCCGAGGGCGACGAGCGCGTCGTGTGTACCGGCTTCGAGCACCTTTCCGTCCTCCAGCACCAGGATGCGATCGGCCATCCGAACGGTGGAGAAGCGGTGCGAGATCAGCACCGCGGCCCGCCCGGCGCTGACGTCGCGGAAGCGGCGGAACACGTCGTACTCGGCGCGCGCGTCGAGCGCGGCCGTCGGCTCGTCTAGGATCAGGATCTCGGCGTCGCGCATGTAGGCCCGGGACAGGGCGATCTTCTGCCACTGGCCCCCGGACAGGTCGACGCCGCCGTCGAAGCGCTTGCCGAGGGGCTGGTCGTATCCGGCCGGCAGGCGCGCGATGACCGCGTCGGCGAGGCCGCGCACAGCCGCACGGCCGATGCGCTCGGCATCGTCCCGGGCCTCGATCCGCCCGACGGCGACGTTCTCGCCGGCGGTGAGGTCGAAGCGGACGAAATCCTGGAAGATCGCACCGATGCGGCCGCGGAGCGCGTCGAGGTCGTAGGCCTGCAGCGGCAGGCCGTCGAGCAGGATGCGCCCCTCGGTCGGGTCGTAGAGCCGGGTCATCAGCTTGACGATCGTGGTCTTGCCGGCCCCGTTCTCGCCGACGAGCGCCAGGGTCTCGCCCGCCGCGAGGGTGAAGCTCAGGTGCCGCACCGCCCACGCGTCGACGCCGGGATAGCGGAAGCCGACATCCTCGAAGGCGAGGCCCTGGCGGATCGTCGCCGGCAGGGGTGCCGGGGTCTCGGGCGAGCGGATCGACGGCGCGATCGCGAAGAACGAGAACAGGTCCTCGAGGTACTGCGTCTGCCCGGCGATCTGGGTGAACCCGAGCAGCAGGCCCTCGATCAGCCCGCGCAGGCGCTGGAAGGCGCCGGCAAGGAAGGCGAGATCGCCGATCGAGAAGCCGCCCGCCACGGTGCGCCAGACGATGACGGCGTAGGCGGCGTAGTAGGCCAGCGTGCCGAGCGCCGCGAAGGCGCCGCCCCAGCCGGCGCGGCGGATCGCCAGCGCGCGGTTGTCGGCCACCACCTTGTCGGCGAGGCCGGCATAGAGGTCGGTGATGTAGCCGTTCAGGCCGAACAGCTTGACCTCCTTGGCCGATTCGACGCTGGCGCCGAGGTAGCGCAGGTAGTCGATCCGCCGCCGTTCCGGGGTGCGGATCCAGGCGAGGCGGTAACCGGCTCGGGTGAAGTGCGCCTCGTTGAGGAAGGCCGGCACCAGCGCCGCCGCGATCAGCACGATCAGCCACGGGGTGTAGACCGCGACGCCCGCGGCGAACGAGAGCAAAGTCACCAGGGCCTGCCCCTGCCCGAACACCTGGGCGATCAGGCTGGTGCGCCCGGTGACCTGCCGGCGCGCCCGCTCAAGCCGGTCCTGCTGTGCGCTGTCCTCGAACTGCGCGAGGTCGAGGGCCGCCGCATGGCGCATCAGCCGGAGCGAGGCGGCGTTGGAATAGAGGTCGGCGACCAACCCGTCGACCAACGTGCTGAGGCGTCCGATCAGGTCGGAGAGGATCGCCAGGGCGAGTTCGGCCGCGACCAAGGCCGCGAGCCGCGACAGGTGCGGGTCCGAGAGCCACGCATCGACGCTCATCGGCGTCGCCCGCGGCCGGGCATGTTCCGCGACGATCGCGTCGAGGATCAGCTTCGCGAGCCACAGGGTCGCCACCGGCAGCCCGGCGCCGACGAGGCGCAGGGCGAGGCTGGCGGCGAACAGGCGCGGGCTCGCGGCGCGGACCTGCGCGAACAGGGCCGGCAGGTAGCGCAGCGATCCGAAGCGTTCGGAGATGTGTCGCCTGGCGGCGGCGAGCGGGGCGGCCAGGGCGGGGTCGAGGCGGGCGGTCGGCATCCCGGCGGGTATGGGCCGGCGCGGAGCCGGCGTCGATGCCGAAGGCCCCGCGAGCCGTCCAAAGGTCTTCCGCGCCGACGCTTGTTGACGGCCGGCCCGATCGTCTACGCCGTGCTTTGCTCCGGCAGCGCAACGTCTCTATCTTGCCAAGCGTTTGCAAAACTTGCCAAGCGTTTGCCAAACAACACGGATGGGAGGGGCGATGCTGAGCGGTTCGACGATTCTGCGGATCTCGCTTCTGCTGGTCGTCGCGGGCTGCCTCGCCGCCCTGATCCAGTATTTTCTGCCGCACGCACCGTCGCCGGCGCAGGCGCCGCCGGTCTCCGTGCCGCCGGCATCCGTCGCCCCGGCGCCGCGAAAGGTCGGGACGCCGACGCTGGTCCCGTCCCCCGCAGCGCCTCGAGCGGGCATCGCCGCGCCGCCGGTATCGCCGGATCCCGCGCCCACACCCGCTCCGGCACCCCAGCCGACCGCGGAAGCCCCGGTTCTCTCGCAATCCGTGCCGGAGCCGCAACCGACCGGTCAGGCGAAGGTGAACGAGGCCAGCGACAGCGCCGGACCGCGCGCGCTGGCGCTGGTCGACCTCAACACCGCATCGCTGGCGGAGCTGAACGGGTTGCGCGGCGGCGGCAGCATCGGGCGGGCGATCATCCAGCGCCGGCCCTACACGACGATCGACCAGTTGCTGTCGAAGCGCGTGCTCAGCCGCGCGACCTACGACAAGATCAAGGATCAGATCACGATCCGCTGAGATGCCCGCGACCGCGAAGCCGAGCTGTCCTTGTCGGGGGTCGGAGCGGTGCCGCAACTGGCGCAGCCTGCGCCGATTGCCTATTGTGGACCCTACGGACGGATCGTCTGCGCGGGCGATCCCCGATCAAGGTGCGAGGAGCTGCGCATGTTCACCCAGACCGGCAGCGCGATCCTTCGGGACGACCTCGGCGTCGAGGAGACGACCGAGACCGACAACATCGTGCGGTGGGACGGCGAGCGGCTCTACGTCGAGCACGACGTCTACCACAACGGGCAGCTGGTCCACCGCAAGTACCGCCGCAACGTGACCGAGCCGGTCGCCCGCGCGCTGCTCGCCGTGATCAACCGCGCCAAGCAATGAGGCGCGTCGTCCTGGCAGCCTTGACGGGTCTCGCGCTCGGCGGTCCCGCCGTCGCGCAGGTCGGCGTGCGCTACGTCGCGCCGGAGCGCTTCACCGACGCGGAGGACCGTTGGGCGTCCTCCGGCCGGAGCCTGCGGCTGACGCTGGCGGAGATGACGCGGATCTTCCAGGACCTCGGCAGCCGTCGCCTCGGCCCCGACGAGAGCCTCGACATCACCGTCCTCGACATCGATCTCGCCGGGTACGAGCGGCCGGGCTTCGGCACGCCGAGCGGCCTGCGGATCGTCCAGGACTTCACGCCGCCGCGGATCCGGCTCGCCTACGCACTGCGGCGTGGCAAGCGGGTGGTCGCCAGCGGCGAGGATACGGTCACCGACCCCAACTTCATGCTGACGGCCAACCCACGCTTCTCGACCGGCGGCCTGTATTACGAGCGCGCGGTGCTGCGCGACTGGTTCGCGCGCCGCTTCCCGGTTCCGGCCGGCCGCGGCTGACGGACGTTTCGCGCGCCGAACCGCGCGGCTCGACCGCGGCTCACGCCGGCCAGCGCGGCGTGCGCTTCTGAAGGAAGGCGTCGATGCCCTCGTCGGCGTCGGCGAGCATCATGTTCCGGGTCATGACCTCGGCGGCGTAGGCGTAGGCCTCCTCGAGGCCGAGCTCCGCCTGGCGGCCGAAGGCTTCCTTGCCGATCGCCACCACCCGCGCCGACTTGCCCGCGATGCGCATCGCCATCGCCTGCACCGTCGCATCGAGGTCGGCGGTCGGTACCGCACGGTTGACGAGGCCGATGCGCAACGCCTCCGCGGCGTCGATCGGCTCGCCGAGCAGCAGCATATCCATCGCCGCCTTGCGCGGCACCGCGCGGGAGAGCGCGACCATCGGGGTCGAGCAGAACAGGCCGATGTTGACGCCGGGCGTCGCGAAGCGGGCGTCGTCGGCGCAGACCGCGAGATCGCAGGTCGCGACCAGCTGGCAGCCGGCGGCGGTGGCGATGCCGTGAACCTGCGCGATCACCGGCTGCGGCAGCCGGGTGATCGCCAGCATCAGCCGGGAGCAGGCGCGGAACACCTCGGCCGCGGCCTCGCGCCCGGGATGCGCGCGCATCTCCTTGAGATCGTGACCGGCGCAGAAGGCCGGCCCGGCGCCGCGCAGCACGACGACGCGCACGGCTCGATCCTCGGCGATCGCGTCGAGCGCATCCTGCAAGGCCGCCATCAGCCCGAGGGACAGCGCGTTGCGGGCCGGACCGCGGTTCAGCGTCAGCGTGGCGATGCCTTGAGCATCCGCGCGAAGCAGCAGCGGCGCGTCGGTCTGCGCGGTCGAGGACATGCCCTGGCTCCCGTGTCGATGGCCGGTCGAGCCTATCACGGACGCGTCGGGTTTCGAGGATGGCTCAGGCCCGGCGCGCCGGCAGCGCCTGCGGGGCGAGCGGGGCGTCGTCGTACTCGGCGATCTCGAGGTCGATGCGGGCGAAGTCGGCGCCGCCGTGCCACCACACCAGCGGCTGAACCGAGACGAGGCCCTGGACGCTGCACAGCGTCTCCGCGAGGCCGGCGTCGACGAACAGGTGGCGCGGGCCGATCGCGTCGAGGCTCCGGGCAAGCGCGGTCCCGCGCAGGGTGAGGTCGAGCGGCATCACGGTGACGCCGACGGAGCCAAGGCCCTGCCAGATCGCGAGCACGTCGGGCTGGTTGCGCATCAGCAGGGCGACGACGTCGCCCTCCCCCAGCCCCTCGTGCAGGGCCCAGCGGGCGTAGCGGTTGCGGCGCTCGCCCGAGGGTGCGTCGCTCGGTTCGGCGAGGCGCAGCGACGGCGGCACGAAGGCGGGATCTGGCTCTGCGCGGTGGTCGAGGGCGAAGTGCATGCGGCGTCCAGTCCGGCTCATTGCGGAAGATGTCGGACTCCGATCTGCTCGCCACCGGTTAATAGCAGGCTTCGAACCCCCGCGTAGGGCAGGATCAAGTCGAAACAAGTTCCGCGGTTCCGCAAGGCAGACGAGGGACCGGGACGGCCAGTGACGCGGTAGAAACGCCGCTATCGATTGCAACGCAGGTAACGCTTAACCACGAACGACCTTCACCTTTGTCCTGCGTGGCCTGAGGCAATCCGTCGGGCCGCTCCCCCTGGGCGGCGTTCACCGTTCGGCGTATCTCGCCCGTCTCAACGACTCGCAAGAAGTCGTCGACGACGATGAGGAAACTTTCGCCCATGCGCATGTTCGCCACGCCGGCCGCCGCGGCCGCCCTCCTGAGCCTCGGTCTCGCCGCGCAGCCCGCCGCGGCGCAGATCCGCAACGCCCCGGCCCCGCGGGCGCTGGAATTCGCGGCCTACATCTTCGCGGCGTCGAACGTCTGCGGCTATCGGATCGGGACCGACACCTTCGAGGCGCTGCTGGTCAAGCAGGGCACCCGATCGGCCGACGTCAGCCCGCGCGGCCCGTTCGGCGGCCGGGTGCAGTCGATGTTCGCGCTGATGTCGAACGACATGGCCCAGCATCGCGAGAAGGCGTGCCTCGCCGTCGCCGGCGAATACGGCCCCGAAGGCACGGTCGCGAAGGACGTGCTGCTGCCGGCCGCAGCCGACGCGCCGCCCGCCGGCGCCGACACGCCCGCGCAACCGGCACCGGCGCCGAAGCCCGCCCAGTAACGCTACGGGACGGAGCCGTCAGGGAAGGCGCCACGCGATCGGCGCCGACCCATGCTCGGCGAGCCACGCGTTGGCCCGGCCGAAGGGGTCCGAGCCGGGGAAGTCGCGCGCCCGGTTCAGCGGCGACGGATGGCCGCATTCGAGCACGCCGTGTCGCGATCGGTCGATCAGCGCGGCCCGCGCCCGCGCCTGTGCCCCCCACAGGAGGAACACAGCGGGCTCGGCGCGCGCCGAGACGGCCGCGACCGCCTCGTCGGCGAGCCTCGCCCAGCCGAACCGAAGATGCGACCCGGCCTGGCCCGCCTCGACGGTGAGCGCGCTGTTGAGGAGCAGCACCCCCTGGTGCGCCCAGGCCGTGAGGTCGCCGCGCGTCGCCTTGCCCGGCTCGACCTCGGCCAGGATCACCTTGAGCGAGGCCGGCAGGCGCCGGGAGCCGACATAGGAGAAGGCGAGCCCGTTGGCGTCGCCCGGCGTCGGATACGGATCCTGCCCGAGGATCACGACCTTCACCGCGGGCAGCGGCGTCAGCGCCAGGGCGGCGAAGATGTTGCCGGGCGCGGGCAAGACCTGCGCGCCGGCCGCGATCCGTTCGTCGACCCGTGCCGCCACGATATCCGCCGCGCCCTCCGTGAAGAACGGCAAGGCAAGCCACGGGGATGCGCTTTGCCGGAACGCGGCGAGCGCTGCGGAGACGGTCGGTTCGGTCATCGGCCGATCAGGATGCGTTCGCCCTCGGTCACGGTGATCGGGGCGTGGCGGGCGACATAATCGATCACGGCGGTGGCGACGAGCCCGCCATCCGTCGCGCCGATCAAGGTCCGCCCCCGAGCCAGCACGCCGTAGCTGTTTCCCCCCTCGTAGAGGAAGTTGTTGGCGGCGACCCGGTAGGTCCGGGCCGGGTCCAGCGGCGCATCGCCGACGCGGACGGAGACGATCCTGTCGCCCGCCGACGCATCGGGATCGACGCGGACGGTCAGGCCCGAGACCTGCGCGAAGCGGCCGGCCGGGCGGCCGAGCTCGCGAAACCCCGCCTCCAGCAGCGCGCGGACCTGGGCGCCGGTGATCGCCACCGACACGATGGTGTTGCCGAACGGAAGCTCGGTGAGGATGTCGCGCCGCGTCAGCATCGTGCCGGCCGGGTACAGGCGGTTGCCGCGCACGCCGCCGCCGTTCATCACCGCGATGTCGGCGCCCGTCGCCTCCCGCAGCGCGTCGGCGACGAGGCTCCCGAAGCTCGCCTCGCGGGCGCGCACGGAGACGATGCGGCTGTCGAGCGGATAGGCGGTCTCGCCGACAGGCACGTCGAGCCGACGCGACAGGTCGCCCTCGAGCTTGCGGACGAGGGTCAGCGTGTCCGGATCGGGTGCGACGGTCGCCGAATCGTGGATTCGGAAGCTCGGCCGCCACGTCACGCGCCGCGTGCCGCCCGCCGTAGAGACGCTGGCGTGGATGTCGATGGCGGTGACGTAATGCGCGTCGCTGCTCGACTCCGCTAGCACGCGGCGCCCGTCGTACTGCACCACGAGGTCGTGGTCGTGCCCCGACAAAAGGATGTCGGCATGGCCCGCCGCCAGCATCGCGAGATCGGTCGCGCGCGCGGTGTGGACGATCGCCACGACGAGATCCGCGCCGTCGGCGCGCAGCGCCTCGGCCTGCGCGGCCAGCGTCTCCAGCTCGGGCCCGAAGCGCAGATCGCCGCTCTGGGATTTCTCCGGCGTCGCGGCCAACGCGATGCCGGTGACGCCGACGTGCAGGCCGCCGAGGGTGAGCATCTGCCGATCGCGCAGGCTCGGCAACGGCCGGCCGGACCCGTCCCGCAGGTTGGCGGCGAAGCACGGGAAGGCGGCGGCGGCCATGCGCTCGCGGAAGACGGCGGGCCCGAAATCGAATTCGTGGTTGCCGGGGACGAACACGTCCGGCGGGGCGAGGTTCAGCATGTCGACGATGTGGGCGCCCTTGTCGAACCCCGACATCAGCGAGGGCGACAGGGTGTCGCCGGCATGGGCGTAGAGCACCGGGACACCGCGGTCGCGCTCGGCCTTCACGATCGCATTGAGCCGCGCGAACCCGCCGCGCCCGTCGACCTCGCCCATCAGGTAGACGTCGTTGACGAGGAGCAGCGTCAGCGTCGGCTCGGGCGCCGTGGGCTCGGTCGCGTTCGCGATGGCGGGCAGGCCGGCCGAAAGGCCGGCGCCGATGCCGAGACCGAAGGTCTGGCGGCGATTGGGGCGAGGCATGGCGTTGCGTCTTGGCGGAAAAGCCCAGCCTACCCCCGCCGACGTGACGCGCGCACGACGGTCCTTGGAGCATCTTCGCGCGCGGTGAAGCCCGGCCCGCCCGCAGACGATGTCCTAGCGGGCCGAGAAGGTCTCGCGCACCGCCTTGGCGTTGCGGCGGACCATCGGCCAGATCCAGGCGCCGGAAGCGAGGTAGGCCGCGGCCGGCATCGGCTTCAGCTCCTCGGCGAGGCGCTGGGCGAGGCCGGGCGCGCGGATCGGCACCGGCGGCGCCTCGGTCTTGCGGTAGACCACCGTCGTGTCCTCGCGCCAATAATTGGTGTCGGGCACGAGGCCGGCGCGGCGTGCCGTGAGGTCGAAGGTGTCGCGCACGAAGCCGTGGACGTGGGCGAAGTGGAATCGCTCGTGCGGCGGCTTGCCGGTGGCGGCCATGTTCGGCACCGCGGCGTAGAGCACGCCGTCGGGCTTCAGCCAGCGTGCCAGCCGCTCCATCACGTCGGCCGGGTCGCGCAGGTGCTCCATGACGTGGTGCGTGGTGATCACGTCGAACGTGCCCGGTGCGAACTGGTCGTCGGCGGCGTCGTCCAGCACCTCGACGCCGTGCGTCGCGCGGGCATAGGCGGAATAGTCGCGGCCCGGCTCGACACCGATCGCCTCGCAGCCTCGAGCCCGGGCGGCGGCCAGGAACTCGCCCGATCCGGAGCCGAAATCGAGCAGGCGGGCGCCCGGCACCAGCTTCGGCGCGAGCAGTTCCGCCCGGAACGCCGCCTCGCGCGCCGAGCGCTTGAGATGGACCCGCGGCGGGCCGCCCGCGAAGGCGAGCTGGTAGTCGGCGCGGTAGGCGTGGGCGTAGTAATCTGCCAGCTCGGCCGGCGTCGGCATCGGATCGGTGCGGATCAGGCCGCATTCGGCGCAGGCGATCGACTTCAGCGTCTTCAGGCGTCGATCGGTCTCCGCCACGGTGACGCTCTCCGTGGAGCCGCACAGATTGCAGGCCGTGGGCGCCCCCGTGTAGGGGTAGCCGGTGAACGGCATGAAGTGGTTCAGGAAGTAGCGGGGAGACTGCATGTCGCGCTCTCGTCGGCCGGACCTTCGCTGGCAGGCTTCGTGCTCTAGTTAGATATCCGATCCCGCACAACAGCACCGCCGTCATGTGGGCGCGCGGCCTCACCGTCGCCGCGCGCCCGGCGGCCTAGGACAGGAAGCGGCCGCCATGGCCGAGAACCTCACCATGAACGAACGCGTCGAACCGGCGTCCCTGTCGGCCATCTCCACCGTCGAGCCGAGCCGTGCGGCCGGCGCGGGCACCCTTCCGGCCGATCACCCCACGGTCCGCTGGGGCCGTGTCGGCGTGCTGCTGATGAACCTCGGCACGCCGGAGGGCACGAGCTACTGGCCGATGCGCCGCTACCTCAAGGAGTTCCTGTCCGACCGCCGGGTGATCGAGGTGCCGCGCCTGATCTGGTGGCCGCTACTCAACCTGATCATCCTGACCAAGCGTCCCGGCCCGAAGGGCAAGGACTACGCGAGCGTGTGGAATAACGAGCGCGACGAGGGCCCGCTCAAGACCATCACCCGCGGCCAGGCCGAGCGCCTGCAGGCGATGATGGGCGACAAGGTCGTGGTCGACTGGGCGATGCGCTACGGCAAGCCCGAGGTCGCCCCGCGGATCCAGGCCCTGCTCGATCAGGGCTGCGACCGCATCCTGCTGGTGCCGCTCTACCCGCAATACGCCGCCGCGACCTCGGCCACCGCCTGCGACCAGGCGTTCAAGGCGCTGATGCAGATGCGCTGGCAGCCGACCGTGCGGGTCTCGGCGCCGTACCACGACGACCCCGTCTACATCCGTGCGATGGCCGATTCGATCCGCGAGGGGCTGGCCAAGCTCGATTTCGAGCCGGAGGTGATCCTCACCTCGTTCCACGGCGTGCCGAAGAGCTACCTGCTCAAGGGCGACCCCTATCACTGCCAGTGCGTGAAGACCGGCCGCCTGATCCGCGAAGAGCTCGGCTTCTCGACCGAGCGGATGCGGACGACCTTCCAGTCGCGCTTCGGCAACGAGGAATGGCTCAAGCCCTACACCGACGAGACCGTGCAGACGCTCGCGAAATCCGGTGTGAAGCGCATGGCGATCGTCGCGCCGGGCTTCACCGCCGACTGCCTGGAGACGCTGGAAGAGCTCGACGGCGAAAACCGGCACTACTTCGAGGACAACGGCGGCGAGCGCTTCGCCTACATCCCCTGCCTCAACGACAGCGACCTCGGCATGAAGGTGATCGAGACCGTGGTGCGGCGGGAGCTGCAGGGCTGGGTCTGATCACCCGTATCGACCCGCACGACATCTTGCGAAGCCCCGGCGCCGGGCTATCATCCAGCTCTCGATGCCGGGCGGCCCGGATCAGCAAGGGTGATGAGATGGCGTTCTTCATCGGGATCGCGTGTCCCTGGCTGGTCGTCGCGGTGCTCGACATCCTGGCATCGCGCCGGCGCACCGACGAGCTGGCTGCACTCGGGATCGTCGGCGCCGCCCGCCCGGCGACCTCCTCTTACCTGACGCCCGACGTGAAGTGAGGCCGCGCTCGGTTCGGCGTCGACCGGGGGGCCGGCGCGCGTCGCCCCCTAGGCGCGCGTGACCGAGAGACCGGCCTCGAAGCCGTGCTCGCGGTCGGTCTGCGCCTTCGGGAGCATGTCGCGAAGCTCTCGGACTTGGCTGGAGAGTTCGGCCTCGTTCGCCGGCTGGAACCAGCGATAGGTGCCCTTGCCGGCCCGCTTCGCCTCGTAGAGGGCCTGATCGGCTTCCGGCAGGAGGAGCATCGGGTCGGTGTCCGCGTCGCGCCGGGTCGCGATGCCGATGCTGAGGCCGACCCGGACGACCAATGCCGTCGGCAAGGCGTAGGGTCGTGCCACCTCGGCGATCAGGCGGGTCGCGATCGCCGCGATCGTGCGCTCGTCGTCGGCATGGACCAGGATCGCGAACTCGTCGCCGCCGAGCCGCGCGACGTCGGCGGGATCCGGCACGCAGCCGCGGATCCGTTCGCCGACGGCCGTCAGGAGCGCATCGCCCGCCGGATGCCCGTGCTGGTCGTTCACCGCCTTGAAGCCGTCGAGGTCGAGGAAGAGCACCGAAGCGTTCCGCTCGGCCGCCTTGAGGCGCGCTTTGAAGGAGTTGCGGTTCGGCAGGCCGGTCAGGCTGCAGTGAAGGGCGAGGTGGCTGCTTTCCTGCTGGGCCATCAGCATCTTGAGGTAATCGATGTGGAGTTCCCGGTTGATGCTGATCGTTCCCCATAGATAAAGCGGGGCGATGAGCGCGATCGGCCACAGCCACGGCTCCGGCCCCATCGCAGCGCCGGCCGCATAGGGCACGATGATCAGGACCATCTGCAGCTTGACCATGCGCGGCGAGCCGGGATTGCGCGCGCACATCGCCCCGACGATCCCGGTCGACAGCATGGTGCCGAACACCGCCAGGACGGGATCGCCCAAGCTCATGCAGAGGAAGGCGCCGACGCCGATCTGCGCGCACCACAGCACGCTGCCGGCGACGAAGGCATCGACGACGAGGGTGTCCCTCGGACGGCGGAGCGAGGGATCTCGGAGGATCCGCATCAACCGGCCGATGACGGCGAAACGGAACAGGACCAGGATCGTATCGACGGCCGCCCAGGCGAAGAATGCCGGGATCGGGTTCCGGTACAGCAGGATCGCGATGATGATCAGCCCGACGAGGGAGCCGGAGATCAGCGAGGACATTCGGCGGAACAACGTCCGCCGCAGCCCGTCGCTGATCTCGACGCAGACCGGGGCCGCGGTCTCGGTGAGCCAGATCATCGGTGCCAGGCGGGGCTTCAGCAGAACCTGCTCCGACGGCATCGCGATGATTTTCCTGCCGCCCCGATCATTGGGCACTCTTTCACACGATCCTTGCGCAAATGTTGATCCTTAGGCGCAAATTCCGTGCATGAGCGGTCCGTCATCGCATCTCAGACGCGGCGAGCCGCGCCGAAGCCCGCGGCTGCCACGCTTCGGCGCGAGCGAACGTCGGGCGGCCGCCGCGGTCAGGGCTTCTTCGGCTCCTCGGCGGCCGGGGCCGGCGCGGCGATCGGCTTGCCGTTCTCGTCGAAGCGCTCGACCTTGGCGTCGGCGCGGAGCTTCAGGATCAGATCCTGTTGCGCCTTGCGGATCAGCGCCTGATCGATCTGCTCCTTCAGCTCGTCGAAGGTCGGCACGGGCTTGTTGCGCTTCTCCTCGACCTTGATAACGTGCCAGCCGAACTGGGACTTGACCGGATCGGAAACCTGCCCGGGCTGCAGCTTGAAGGCGGCGTCGGCGAATTCCTTCACCATCCGGTCCTTCGAGAACCAGCCGAGGTCGCCGCCCTCGGCCTTCGAGCCGGCGTCCTTGGTGGTCTCGGCGGCGACCTTGGCGAAGTCCTCGCCGCCCTTGATCCGCGCGGCGATCTTCTTCGCCTCGGCCTCGTTCTCCACGAGGATGTGGCGGGCGTGGATCTCCTCCTCCGGCTTCATCAGCTTGGCGGACTGGTCGTAGAGCGCGTGGGCCGCCTCGGGCGTCGCCGCCTTCTTGGCCTCGCGCTCAAGGTACTCGTCGAGGAGGAGCTTGTCGCGGAAGTAGGCGAGCTTGCGCTTGAAGTCCGGCGTGTCGCCGATCTTGGCGGCGTCCGCCGCCTGCGCACCGACCTTGAGGTCGAGCATGTAGTCAACCAGCAGGCCCTTCTTCTGCGCATCGTCGACGCCCGGCAGCGACAGGGCCGGATCCTCGGCCGCCACCGCGATGTCGCCGGCGGTGACCGGGATCCCGTTCACCTTGGCGACGACGCTGTCGGGCGAGGGCAGCACCGCGGCGGCGACGGAGGGCTGCGCCGCCGGGGTCGGCGTCTGCGCGGAGGCGGTACCGCCGAGCGCGAGCGCCAGGGCGAGCGCGCTCGCGCCGCGGAGGGTCTGGGTCTTCGACATGGCGTTGGCGTTCCTGGACGGTTTCGCCCCGACCCGTCGCGGCACGGCGCCGGACGGTCTCGCACGGGGCTTCGAGGAAGCGGCATCGCAGCCGCGGGAATCGGCGAGACAGGTGGCTCGCGTCGCACGCAAAGGCAAGGCGCAAGGGATGACGGAAATGAGGTCGCAGGAGCACGGCGCAGATGAGGCAAGGATGCGCGCGCGGTCCATCGCCGTCGCGTCCGCCCTTCCTCGCCCGTCACGGGGAAAGCATTCCGTTGACTCCGTCTCTTGAACCTTCGTGAACGCGCGCCGGCACAGGCTTGCCGGATCGACGGAGGGGCGGATGCGCAGGATCTCGCAGATCGGATGGATCGTGCTCGCGGCTTCGACCGCTTTCGCGTTCGCGGCGACGCCGTCCTCCGCCGAGGCACGCGGGTTCCGCCTGCGCCTTGGAATCGGCAGCGCGTCCGCCGCGGCTCCGGTCCCGCCGCGCGCGACCGAGCGCATCGCGAGCGCTGGCGTTCCCCTGCCGGTCGCACCGCCTCGCGCAACGGAGCCGGCGTCGCCACGGACGGAGCCGTGGACGCAGGCACGGGAGACGGTGCGTGGGCTGACGCCCGTCGCCGTCGCGCCCGTCGCCGTCGCGCCGATCGCGGAGCGTGCGAAGCCGTCGCCGCATCTGGTGCGGGTCGCCGGCCCGTGGTGCCCGTCGGACCGCATCGTCGGCGCCGGCGTGGGGTTCTGCGAAGTCAACTGACGCCGCGGGCGACGGTCGCCCGCGAACGGGCCGCGCGAGGCGGCACCGATTCGGATCCGGGCCGAAGCGCCTCTGCGCAGCCCATCGCGCGCCGGCCTCTTTTAGATGCGGCCCGCGATATTTACCTCTATAAGCCCGGCCAACTCAGCCAAGGCCAGCCGTCTGCGGGAGACCGCCGACGGGCTTTCCCGTTTGCAGGTTCACGATGCTCGGTGCCCTCGCCAAGAAGATTTTCGGCTCGTCGAACGACCGGCGCGTGAAGGGCTATCGTCCCCGCGTCGCGGCGATCAACGAGCTCGAAGCCGAGATCCAGGTGCTGTCGGACGACGCCCTGCGCGCCCGCACCGACATGCTGAAGGCCGAGCTCGCGGCCGGCAAGAGCCTCGACGATATCCTCGTTCCCGCCTTCGCCACCGTGCGCGAGGCGGCCAAGCGCGTGTTCGGCCAGCGCCACTTCGACGTGCAGTTGATCGGCGGCATGGTGCTGCACGAGGGCGGCATCGCCGAGATGAAGACCGGCGAGGGCAAGACGCTGGTGGCGACGCTGCCGGTCTACCTCAACGCGCTGTCGGGCAAGGGCGTCCACGTCGTGACCGTCAACGACTACCTCGCCGCCCGCGACGCGGAGTGGATGGGGCAGGTCTACCGCTTCCTCGGGCTGACCGTCGGCACGATCGTGCACGGCCTCGACGACGAGCAGCGCAAGGAAGCCTACGCCTGCGACATCACCTACGGGACGAACAACGAGTACGGCTTCGACTACCTGCGCGACAACATGAAGTACGAGATGTCCCAGCTGGCGCAGCGGGGGCACAACTTCGCGATCGTCGACGAGGTCGACTCGATCCTGATCGACGAGGCGCGCACGCCGCTGATCATCTCCGGCCCTGTCGACGACCGCTCCGAGCTCTACGTCACCGTCGATGCGCTGATGCCGATGCTGGTGCCCTCGCACTACGACCTCGACGAGAAGCAGCGCACCGTCTCGCTGACCGAGGAGGGCAACGAGTTCATCGAGGACGCGCTGCGCGACGCCGGCATCCTCAAGGACGGCGACCTCTACGACGGCCACAACGTCACCATCGTCCACCACGTGAACCAGGCGCTGCGCGCCCACACGCTGTTCACCCGGGACAAGGACTACATCGTCAAGAACGACGAGGTGGTGATCATCGACGAGTTCACCGGCCGCATGATGCAGGGCCGGCGCTACTCGGAGGGCCTGCACCAGGCTCTCGAGGCGAAGGAGCGGGTGACGATCCAGCCCGAGAACCAGACGCTGGCTTCGATCACCTTCCAGAACTTCTTCCGCCTCTACGACAAGCTCGCGGGCATGACCGGCACGGCCTCGACCGAGGCCGACGAGTTCGCCGAGATCTACAAGCTCGAGGTCGTCGACATCCCGACCAACAAGGAGGTCGAGCGCGTCGACGAGGACGACCAGGTCTACCGCACCGTCGAGGAGAAGTACGCCGGCATCATCGAGGAGATCGAGACGGCGCATGCGCGCCACCAGCCGATCCTGGTCGGCACCGGCTCGATCGAGAAGTCCGAGCTGATCGCCGAGCTGCTCAAGAAGGCCGGCTTCACCCTGCTCGACTATTCCGATCCGAATGCACTCACCGACGTCTACGCCGCCGCGCGCGAGGGCCGCGTCACCAAGCGCTTCGCGGTGCTGAACGCCCGCTTCCACGAGCAGGAGGCCTACATCGTCGCCGAGGCCGGCGTGCCCGGCGCGATCACCATCGCCACCAACATGGCCGGTCGCGGAACCGACATCAAGCTCGGCGGCAACGTCGAGATGCGTGTCGAGAAGGAGCTCGCCGGCCTCGAGGACGGCCCCGAGCGCGACGCCAAGGTCGCCGCGATCAAGGCCGAGATCGCCGAGAACCGCACCAAGGTGCTGGCGTCGGGCGAGCCGGCCGATCCGGAAGCCGGCCGCAAGAAGGCGCTGCCGGGCGGCCTCTACATCATCGGCACCGAGCGCCACGAATCGCGCCGCATCGACAACCAGCTCCGCGGCCGCTCGGGCCGCCAGGGCGATCCCGGTCGCTCGAAGTTCTTCCTGTCGCTGCAGGACGACCTGATGCGCATCTTCGGCTCCGACCGCATGGACGGGATGCTGCAGAAGCTCGGCCTGGAGCAGGGCGAGGCGATCATCCACCCGTGGATCAACAAGGCGATCGAGAAGGCGCAGCAGAAGGTCGAGGCGCGCAACTTCGACATGCGCAAGAACGTGCTCAAGTACGACAACGTCATGAACGACCAGCGCAAGGTCGTGTTCGAGCAGCGCCGCGACTTCATGGGCCAGGACAGCGTGTCCGAGACCGTCGAGGAGATGCGCCAGGCCACGATCGACGACCTCGTCGCGACCCACATCCCCGAGAACGCCTACGCCGAGCAGTGGGACGTCGCCGGCCTCCGCGAGCGCGTGACGGAGATCCTCAACCTCGACGAGCCGATCGAGGATTGGGCCAAGGAAGAGGGCATCGCCGACGAGGAGATGCGCGAGCGCCTGAAGAAGGCCGCCGACACCGCCTACGCCGCCCGCGCCGAGAAGAACGGTGCCGAGGTGACGACCTACATCGAGAAGCAGGTGCTCCTGCAGACCCTCGATCACCTCTGGCGCGAGCACCTCGTGACGCTCGACCACCTGCGCCAGGTGATCGGCTGGCGCGGCTTCGCTCAGCGCGACCCGCTGAACGAGTACAAGTCCGAGGCCTTCGACCTGTTCAACGGCCTCGTCACGCAGCTGCGCGAGCAGGTCACCAGCCAGCTCTCGCGCGTCGAGATCATGTTCCAGGAGCCGGAAGCCCAGGCGAACCCGTTCGGGCCATCCCCCGGCCTGCCGCAGATGTTCGCCCAGCACCTCGATCCGGTCACCGGCGAGAACGAGATGGACTATGCCGGCCGCGGCACCGGGAGCGACGGCGGCGGCGGGCCGGCCTACGGCTACGCCGCCCAGGGGCTGTCGGCCGACGGGGCCGTGCTGGAGCGCGACCCCGACGACGCGACCACCTGGGGTCGCGTCGGCCGCAACGAGCCTTGCCCCTGCGGCTCTGGCAAGAAGTTCAAGCACTGCCACGGCAGCTTCACGGCCTGAGCGCCTGCTCTCGTCACGGCGCTCCCGTCCGTAGGGTTCTCGTTCAGGGGCGCTCCACCCGCCCCGTCATCCCGGGGCGCTGAAAGGCGGGCCCGGGATGACCTGGGATGGGATGTGCGGGCGACGTTTCGTTCGGCCTCGATCGATGGTCGGCGGACGGTCGCCATCGCGAGAACCGGTGCGCCGCGGGATCCATCATCCATGACGACCGTCTTCATCGCGGGCGCCGGCACCGAGATCGGCAAAACCTACGTCACCGCGGCGATCGTGCGGCGCCTGCGCGCCGACGGACGCGACGTGCGGGCGCTGAAGCCCGTCGCGAGCGGCGTGCCGCCGATGGGCGACCCGGATTTTGCCGGCAGCGATACGGCGCAGCTTCTCGCGGCCCAGGGGATCGCGGTCACGGTCGCCGCCGTCGCGGCCTGCTCGCCGTGGCGCTTCGCGGCGCCGCTCGCCCCCGACCAGGCGGCGGCTCTCGAGGGCCAAGCGCCCGTCCTCGAGGACATCGTCACGTGGTGCCTGGAGCGGATGGAGGCCGCGACGGGCACGCTGATCGTCGAGGGCGTCGGCGGCCTGATGAGCCCGGTGACCCAGGAGGCGACCGGCCTCGGCTGGCTGTGGTCGCTCGCCTGCCCGGCGATCCTCGTCTCGGGCAGCTATCTCGGGGCGATCAGCCACGCCCTGACGGCCTACGAGACCTGCCGGGCGGCCGACATCCCGGTCCTCGCCATCGTCGTCAACGAGAGCACCGGCGCGCCGACGCCGCCCGAGACGGTCGCCGAGGCGATCGCGCGCCACGCCGAGGTGCCGGTGATCGTCATCGCCCGGGATGCGCCCTGCCCGGATGCGCTCGCCGCCCTGATCTGACGTCGGGCCGACACACATTGACGCGATCGTCGGCGGCGATGCACGGTTCCGATGGACGGGCGCCGGGCGCCTGCTAGCGTCGCGCCGCGAAACGACGAGGGCGGGGCGTTCTGTGAGTGAGAGTCATGTCCGTGCGGAGGGGGGCGCCGAGCCCGCCGCCGCACGAAGGTTCCGCCCGGCCCTGCTGCTCGGTGCGCTCGGGGTCGTCTACGGCGACATCGGCACCAGCCCGCTCTACGCCTACAAGGAGGCGGTGCGGGCCGCCAGCGGCGGCGGCAACGCCGACCCCATCGCGGTGGTCGGCGCGGTCTCGCTGATCCTGTGGGCGCTGATCCTGATCGTCTCGCTGAAATACGCGGTGCTGATCCTGCGCGCCGACAATGCCGGCGAGGGCGGCATCGTCGCGATGCTGGCGCTGCTGGGCGCCCGCCATGCGAAGCCGCGCTCGTGGAAGGCGCTGCTGCTCGTCGTCGGGCTGATCGGCGCGGCGCTTCTCTACGGCGACGGCGCGATCACCCCGGCGATCTCGGTGCTCTCGGCGATCGAGGGCCTGAAGGTCGATGCGCCGGCGCTCGGCCGCTACGTCGTGCCGATTACGATCGCGATCCTCGTCGCCCTGTTCCTGGTGCAGAGCAAGGGCGTCGCCTTCATCGGGCGGATCTTCGGGCCGGTAATGCTGCTGTGGTTCGTCGTCCTCACGCTGATGGGGATCGGCGGCATCCTGCAAAAGCCGGAGATCCTGCAGGCGGCGAACCCCCTGAAGGCGGTGGAATTTCTGGTCCATGCCGGCTGGCACGTGAGCTTCGCGATGCTGGGCGCGGCCTTCCTAGCGGTCACCGGCGGCGAGGCGATGTATGCAGACCTCGGGCATTTCGGCGCCCGGCCGATCCGCGTGGCGTGGTTCGCCCTGGTGCTGCCGGCCCTGGTGATCAACTATTTCGGGCAGGGCGCGCTGCTGCTGGCCTCGCCGGACGCGATCGAGAACCCGTTCTACCGGCTCGCGCCGGGCTGGGCGCATTACCCGCTGATCGGGCTGGCGACGATGGCGACGGTGATCGCCTCGCAGGCGATCATCTCGGGTGTGTTCTCGCTGACCCAGCAATCGGTCCAGCTCGGCTTCCTGCCGCCGATGCACATCGTCCAGACCGCCTCGGAGGAGCGTGGGCAGATTTACGTGCCGGCGGTGAACTGGCTCCTCGCCGCCGCCACCATCGCCGCCGTCGTGATCTTCGAATCGTCCGACGCGCTCGCCGGCGCCTACGGCATTGCCGTGTCGCTGCTGATGGCGATCACCACGCTGCTCGCCGCGCTGATCGCCCGCCGATGGGGCTACAACCTCGTGGCGATCCTGGCGGTGAACGGCTTCTTCCTGCTGATCGACCTCGTCTTCCTTGGGGCCAACAGCGTGAAGCTGTTCGAGGGCGGCTGGTTTCCGCTGGTGCTCGCCGGCTTCGTCGCGCTGATGATGCTGACGTGGCGCAGGGGCAACCAGCTGGTCGAGGAGGCGCGGGTCGGCCTGCGCCAGCCGGAGGACGTGTTCCTGGCCTCGCTCCAGCACCAGGACCTGGTGCGGGTCCGTGGAACCGGCGTGTTCCTGTCGGCGGCGATGCACGGCATCCCGATGCACCTGTCGCGGTTCGTCGAGCGCAGCCACGCCCTGCCGGAGCGGGTGATGATCGTCTCCGCCCAGTACGAGGAGACCCCGACCGTGCCGCGCGAGGAGCGCAGCCACGTGACGATCCTCGCGCCCGACTTCTACCGGGTGACCCTGCGCTACGGCTTCATGGAGGAGGCCTCGATCCCCGATGGGCTGGCCTGCGCCGTCGAGCACCGCCGCCTGCCGCCGCAGATGCTCGACGACCTCACGGTCTTCATCGGCCACGAGACCATCATCCCAAAGAACGACGACCGCGGAATGCAGCCCTGGCGCGAGAGCCTCTACGCCTTCATGCAGCGCAACGCCGAGCGCACCGGCGCCTTCTTCGGCGTGCCGACGCGGCAGGTGGTGGAGGTGGGGACCGAGATCGAGATCTAGAAGAGGCTCCGCGCGTCGGTGCCGAAGCGTCCCGCCGGGCCGCCTCATCCCCCCGCCGGATCGAGACGTCGGGCCGCGTATCGGGCCCGACCCGAGCGTCGGGCGATCACGCTTTCGCGCGTGGCGGGGGCATTTGGAACCATCATGGGCGCTTGCCGTTCGGACATCCCGACAGCGTTCGGTCACGCTTCGCGGCGTCGTCGCGAGGCCGGGCCGGGATCGCTGAGCACACAGGGAGCGTCCCGATGAGCAGCACCACGGACAAGATCAAGGGCCTCGCCAACGAGGCGGTCGGCAACGTCAAGCAGGGTGTCGGCAACGTCACCGGCAACGAGAAGCTGCAGGCCGAGGGCAAGGCGCAGGAGCTGAAGGGCGAAGCCCAGAAGACCGTCGGCGACGCCAAGGACGGCGTGAAGGGCGCGGCCCAGAAGGCCGCCGACGCCGTCAAGAAGATCTGATCCGTCCAGCGCTCGGCACCGGGGCGGCTGCGAGCCGGCCCCGGTGCCCATCCGCGAAGACCGGCGCTGCCGGCCTTCGGATCACGATGCGAGGGACGAGATCATGAACCGGGATCGATTCGAAGGCGGCGTGCGCAACCTGCGCGGCCGCGCCAAGACCGCGATGGGTGCAGTCGGCGGGGATGCCGGACGCCAGCTCGACGGTGCCGTCGACCAGGCCGCGGGCGTTGCGCAGAACGCCTACGGCCGTGCGCGCGAGACCGCGCGGGACTGGCGTCGCGACGGCGAGCATTTCATCGACGAAGCGAGCGAGCGCGGCCGCGCCATCGCCGACGAGGCCGTGAGCCGCGGACGTCATTACCGCGGCCGGGCGGAGCACCATGGCCGCCACGTCGCGAAACGCGCCGAGGAGAACAAGGGCGCTACCCTGGCGATCGTCGCAGCCGCCGCATTCGGCCTTGGTTGGCTCCTGCGGAGCGATCGCTGATCCATTCGGGGACGGGCGGTACGCGCCTGCAGGATGCGACGTTCAAGATCGTCGTTTCGTCGCCCGCCCGGCGCGTGCGACCGGTAAAAATGGTCTAAGGAACGGCGGACCGGGGGTGGCGATGCCCCCGAGCCCGCAGGCCCCACAGACCGAGACGAGGCGATGACCGGCTCCAGCACTCCGAACACCGTCCTGCTGACCCCGTCCCTGACGCGGCCCGCTTCGCAGTTGGTCACCATCTTCGGCGGCTCGGGCTTCCTTGGCCGGCACGTGGTTCGGGCGCTGGCCAAGCGCGGCTACCGCATCCGGGTCGCCGTCCGCCGTCCCGATCTCGCCCTGTTCCTGCAGCCGCTCGGGAAGGTCGGCCAGATCGTCGCCGTGCAGGCGAACCTGCGATACCCCGACTCGGTCGTGCGGGCGGTCGAGGGTGCGGACGTGGTGATCAACCTCGTCGGCATCCTTCAGGAAACCGGCGCCCAAAGCTTCTCGCGTCTCCAGGCCGAAGGCCCCGGCTTGATCGCGCGGGCGGCGGCCAATGTCGGCGCCGCGATGATCCACGTGTCCGCGATCGGCGCCGACCCGAACTCCGAATCGCGCTATGCCCGCACCAAGGCCGAGGGCGAGGCCGCAGTGTTCGCCGCACGTCCCGACGCCGTCGTGTTCCGGCCCTCCCTGGTCTTCGGGCCGGGCGACAGCTTCTTCAACCGCTTCGCCAGCCTCGCCCGGTTCCTGCCGGTGCTGCCGCTGGCCGGGGCCGAGTCGCGCTTCCAGCCCGTCTTCGTCGGCGACGTCGCCGAGGCGATCGCGCTGGCCGCCGACGGACGCGTGCCCGGCGGCAAGGTCTACGAGCTCGGCGGACCCGAGGTCGCGACGCTGGATCACCTCGTGCGCTACATGCTCGACACGACGATGCGCAAGCGCATGGTGGTGTCGCTGCCGCTGCCGATCGCCAAGATCCAGGCCCGTGCCATGGAGATCGCCGACACCCTGACCTTCGGGCTGCTGCCGGCCGACCTCAAGCTCACCCGCGATCAGGTCGTTCTGCTGCAGAACGACAACGTCGTCTCGGAGGCCGCCAAGGCGGAGGGCCGCAGCTTCGAGGGGCTCGGCATCCAGCCGACCGCCGCCGAGGCGGTGGTGCCGGGCTATCTCTGGCGCTTCCGAGCCGCCGGGCAGTTCGCCAAGGGCCGCGGTACCGAGGAGCAGGCCGAGATACCCGACTCGATCGCGCCGACCCCGATGGGCGAGGGCTCGCAGCACCGTCCGATGCGGGCGTCCGGTCCGGCGATCGGGGCCGACGCCGGTGGCTCGCCCGGCATGGGCCGGCGCTGGGGCAGCCGGAGCTAGGCCGCTACCGGAGCCGTCCCTGCAGGGCGGGGGCCGGCAGGCGGTGCGCCAGCCGCTTGTGGACGTGGACCATCAGCGCGATGCCGAACAGCGGCGTCAGCAGGTTGAGCACCGGGACAACCATCATCCCGGCCAGCAGGCAGCCCGCCGCGATCGTCGTGCCCGAGAACGTCCGGCGCATCGCGCCGGCCTCCGCCAGCGGCCGGTAGCGGGCCGCGGCCATCTCGAAATACTCGCGCGACAGCAGGTAGGCGTTGGCGGCGAAGAAGGCCGCCAGCCCGATCACCGGCACGAAGAAGATGATCAGCGCAGCAAGGTTCACCAGCAGGGTCAGTCCGGCGAAGCGCAGGGCGTAGAGCATCGCCGCGCCCCACGGCATCGGGCGGCCGGGCGGGTCGTCGGGGAAGTCGGTGCGCTCGACGATCTCGGCGGCGTCGTCGAGGAAGAACCCTGCCACCAGGATCGAGACCGCGGGCATCAGGTAGGCCAGCGCGACGAACAGCCCGAACCCGGCCAGGAAGTAGGCGAGGCTGTCGAGGATGGGATAGGATTGCGAGATTTGGTGGCTCGCCTGGAACCACTGGATCAACCGCGTCAGCCCGAACCAGGCCAGCGCCAGGATGCCGAGCGTCAACCCGAGCGACTTCCACAGGATCGCACGGAGCGGCGGGGAGAAGGTCTGGCGCAGGGCCGCGAGCGCCGCCTGGATGAGCATGCCGTGATCCCGTCTCCCGCCGTCGATCGGCGCATCGCGGTTGTGGTGTCCCGATCCGTCCGCCGCAAGAGCACCGCTTGCGTCTCGTCGGCCTCGGGCCGGCGGGTTGGCCGAAACGCGCGACGGACCCGGAATGAGAACGACGAGAAGGATCGCGATCCGCGCAATGACCTCGATGCACGAGACGGCACCCCCGCATGCCCGGTTCCGGCCGAGCGTCGCGCCCAGGCTCGCCCCGCTGCCCGCGGACCCGGACGTGATCGTGGTCGGCGCGGGCGCTGCCGGGATCGCCGCCGCGCGGACGCTGATCGCCGCCGGCCTGTCCGTCGCGGTGCTCGAGGCGCGCGACCGCGTCGGTGGGCGCACGGTCGCGACGATGCTGCGCGGCCATGCGGTCGACCTCGGGGCGCACTGGCTTCACGCGGGCCCGATCAACCCCCTCGTCCAATTGGGCTTCGAGCGCGGCGAGCCCCTGCGCCGGGCAGCCCAGGAAGGCCACGTCTGGGTCGGGCGTCGCCCCGGGCGCCCGTCCGAGGTCGCGGCCTCCGCCCGGGCCTTCGACCGCGCCGACCGGGCGATGCATGCAGGCGCCGCCGCGGGCGGGCCGGACCGCGCGGCGGCGAGCGCCCTGCCCCGCGGCCTCGGCCTCTGGGGCGCCCGCGTCGCGCTGGTCCACGGTCTGGTGTCCGGACGGCCGCTGGAGGAGGTCTCGCTCCAGGATTTCCCGAGCATGGAATACGGCGACAACTACTTCGTCGCCGGCGGCTACGGCGGCTACCTCGGGCGGCTGGCCCAGGGGCTGCCGATCGCGCTCGACTGCCCCGTCGCCGGCATCGACTGGACGGGAGCCGGCGTTCGCGTCGCCACCGCGGACGGGCGGACGCTGAAGGCCCGCGCCGTGATCGTGACGGTGCCGATGATGGTGCTGCGCGACAGCGTCGCCTTCTCGCCGGCCCTGCCCGCGCCGATCCGTGCCGCGATCGACGGGTTCCGGGTTGGCATCTACGAGCACGCGGTGCTGCACTGGCCGTCGAGCCCGTTCCGCGGGCGGGACCGTCTCGCAAGCCTCGTCGGCGGACGCTTCAGCCCGCCGGGCCTGCTCACCCGCATCGACGGGACGCCGTTCCACTATTTCGAGCTCGACTCGGTCGGGGCCGCCGAGATCGATGCCGCCGGCGCCGGCGAGGACGGTCTGCGCCGCCGCGTGCGCGCGACGCTGGCCGATCATTTCGGCGCCCGCCGCCTCCACGACCTGTCGATCCCCGCCGTGAGCGAATGGCGCCGCGATCCCTGGTCGCGCGGCTCCTGGGCGTCGGTGCCGCCGGGCCACGCCGGCGCGCGCCGAACGCTGCACGCGGCGGTCGGCGAGCGGATCTGGTTCGCCGGCGAGGCGCTGTCGCGCGAGCAGTGGGGCACGACCGGGGGCGCCTATGCCGAGGGTGTGCGGGCGGCCGACGCCGTGGCGGAGCGTATCCGGATGGGCACAGCCGCGTGACGGGATGAGGCGGCGGCGCCGGATCGTCTTGCGGTCGAGCCTGAAACGCGATGCATCAGGGGACGGATGATCGCGATGCGGGAAGAGGCCGTCTGATGAATTGGGTCGAGGGCATCGGCTATCTCGGGACGGCGCTGACCATTTCGGCCTCGGCGATGAGCACGATGATCCCGCTGCGGATCATCTCGCTCGTGGCGAGCGCCGCGGTCATCACCTACGGCCTGCTGATCGGCAGCATGCCGGTGGTGCTGACGGAGGCGATCCAGATCCCGTTCAACGCCTGGCGGCTCTGGCAGATGGTCCGGCTGGTGCGCGACGTGGAGAAGGCCGCCGACGGCGACCTCTCCCTCGACTGGCTGAAGCCCTACGGCACCGAGCGGGCCTTCGCGGCCGGGGCATCGCTGTTCGCCAAGGGCGAGGCGGCGACGACGATGTACTACGTCGAGGCCGGCTGCTTCCGCATCCCGGAATACGGGATCGAGGTGCGGGCCGGCGGCATCGTCGGCGAGCTCGGCCTGCTCTCGCCGGGCAACAGGCGCACGGCCTCGCTGGTCTGCACCGAGGCCGGCCGGGCGCTGGAAGTGCCTTATTCAGCGGTCAAGCAGCTCTACTACCAGAACCCGGAATTCGGCTTCAGCTTCCTGAAGCTCACCAGCGAGCGGCTGTTCCAGAGCGCCGATGCGCGGGTCGCGGTGAGCGGCGACGTAGCCTGATCCGCGTCCGACCTGAGCGATCTTCGAGGATTCCGCGAAGCCGCCTCTAGGTGCGTCGTCCGAGAAGGCCTTGCAGGACCGCCCGCACGGCCGATTCCGGGGGCGGCGGGGCGGCCCAATCGGGGACCGGCCCCTCGTGAAGGTGCCAGTCGCGGGACTGGAACCGGTCGCCGGCTCCTCCAATCAGGCCGAGCCCGACGCACGGACGATGCTGCCCGGTGCCGATGCGGCCGGCGGCCCAGACGCGCTGCCACCGATCGCGGACCGTCAGGTCGGCATCGCACCAGCCGAGGCGCTCGCGGCCCATCACGGCGAAGATGCGCTCGGGCGACGCTCCCACCGGGATCCGGACCCAGGCGGAGAAAACGTAGGGTGTTGCCGGATCGAAGCGAGCGGGGTCGAGCAGCTTGGTGAAGGCGCTCAGGCCCAGTTCCCAATGAAGGCCCTTGTGCCGCGTCGTCCCACGCGGAAGCCGCATCGCATCGGCGGAGGTCGCGGGCGCGAGCCAGGCCAGCGGTACGCCGGCATGCTCGGCATAGGCGGCATCGCACAGGGCGACCCAGGATTCGAGGTCGACGTCCCAGGCCTGCTCCCCGGGCGCGAACCGCCGGACGCCGCCTTCCAGCACTCTCGGCCCGGTGCGCCTGAAAGGCGGCACCACCCCGTCGTCATCCGCCTCGTGCACACGAAGCAGCGTCGACGGCCCATGGCGCCACACAGCTTCAGCCAGCCGTGCGAAGGCGGAATCGGGCTCGCCCGGCTCGACCTTCCTCACGAGGATCTTCGCGCCGGTCGCCAGGTCGGCGAGCATCTTGGCCTTCAGGTGCGCCACCCGGCCGTATTCGCGCTCGAGCAGCGCGTCGTGATCAGTACCTTCGACCTGTCGTTGAGTGTTCGACCAGATGTTGTAGGTCTGGCTCCGGCAATAATACACGCCGGTCTCGGTCGCCTCCAGGATCAGGTCTCCGGGGGCGCCGTACCTCGAAAAATCGGTCGTCAGTGCCTCGATGAGGTCGTCGAGGGGCGTGTACGCGAAGCGCAACAGGCCCGACGGCTCGGCGCCGCCGTAGCGCTGCACGAAGCCGAACTCGCAATTGCCGCCGAGGCTGCGGAACGCGTGCATCCGACCGGCCAAAGGCGGAACCGGGGTCCCGGTCGCTTCCGTCGAGGCGCTCACCATCCCCATGCCGTGTCCCGATCCTGGCTCAGAGCATGCTGGGCAGGATCCGATCCGGCGGGCGGTGGCCGTCCATGAAGGTCTTGATGTTGATGATGACCTTCTCGCCCATGTCGATCCGGCTCTCGAACGTGGCCGAGCCCATATGCGGCAGCAGCACGACCTTGCCGGACTTGGCAAGCTTGATCAGGCGCGGGCTCACCGCGGGCTCCTGCTCGAACACGTCGAGGCCGGCCGCCGAGATCTCGCCGGCCTCGATCAGGCGGGCGAGCGCGTTCTCGTCGATCACCTCGCCGCGGGCGGTGTTCACGACGATCGCCTCGGGCTTGAGCAGCTTGAGGCGGCGGGCCGAAAGCAGATGGTAGGTGGCGGGCGTGTGCGGGCAGTTCACCGACACGATGTCGACGCGCGCCAGCATCTGGTCGAGCGATTCCCAGTAGGTCGCCTCCAGCCCGGCCTCGATCGCGGCCGGGACCCGGCGGCGGTTGTGGTAGTGGATCTGCAGGCCGAACGCCTTGGCGCGGCGGGCGAGCGCCTGCCCGATCCGGCCCATGCCGACGATGCCGAGGCGCTTGCCGGTGATGCGGCGCCCGAGCATCCAGGTCGGCGACCAGCCCGTGGTCCAGTCGTCGTCCGGAATGATGCGCGCGCCCTCGGGCACCCGCCGCGCGACGGCGAGGATCAACGCCATGGTCATGTCGGCGGTGTCCTCGGTCAGGACGCCGGGCGTGTTGGTGACGGTGATGCCGCGCTCCAGCGCCCCGCCCACGTCGATGTGGTCGACGCCGTTGCCGAAATTGGCGATCAATCGCAGGTTCGGCCCGGCCTGGGCGAGGAGGCCGGCGTCGATCTTGTCGGTGACGGTCGGGACCAGCACGTCCGCCTCGCGCATCGCGGCGGCGATCCGATCGGACGAGAGCGGGGCGTCGTCGTGGTTCAGCCGCGCATCGAACAGCTCGCGCATCCGCGTCTCGACCGCGTCCGGCAGGCGTCGCGTCACGACGACGAGCGGCTTGCGCTTCAACGACATCTTCTCTCCCATCACCGGTTCGGGCAGGCCCGACACGAACGCCTCGCGCGGCGTCGACGCATCGTGGACCGGTCCCGTTCCCGGTTTCAAGCTCCGTTAACCGAGCTCCGCCAGACAGGAGCGGACGGCTTCCGGCCTCTCTACCAGAGGCAGGCCGGAACACAATCCGAAGTGCCGCGGCGGCACCAGCCCGCGGCGCGGGCGTTCTGTCGCCGACGTGCGAAGATCAGGAGATGGACGATGCGGCTGGCTCGGCTCTTCTTCGTGGGCGCCGCCCTCCTGGCGTCGCCCACCCTCACCCTGCCGGCTTCGATCGGGACGGCATCGGCCGCAGCGAGCGGCGGTCCCGAATCCGGAATCGGGCCCGTCACCAAGTTGCCGCTGCCGCGCTATGCCAGCCTGAAGACCGATCGCGTCAACCTGCGCGAGGGGCCCTCGAAGGATCACCGCACCCTGTGGGTGTTCCAGCGCGCCGGCATGCCGGTCGAGATCGTCGCCGAGTTCGAGACCTGGCGCCGCATCCGCGATTCGGAGGGGACCGAGGGTTGGGTCCTGCACTCGCTGCTCTCCGGCCGCCGGACCGCGATCGTCACCGCGTCCAAGGGCGCCGACAAGGCCGCGATCCCGCTGCGCGCGCGTGCCGACGACGGTGCCGAGGACGAAGCCCGCCTGGAGGCGGGCGTGATCGGCAGCGTGAAGACCTGCACCGGATCGTGGTGCCGCCTCGTCGTCGCCCTGCCCTCGAAGCACGACGTGGACGGCTACATCCACCAGGACCGCCTCTGGGGCGTCTACCCGAACGAGAAGGTCGACTAGGAAAAAAGGGCCCGGTTCGCACCGGGCCCTATTCTCGAGTCTGGAAGGTTCGGCGGCTGCTCAGCTCTGGCGGCGCGTGCCGGGCCGGCGGCGCAGGCGGACGATCACCTCGACGCCGGCGATCTCCATGCCTTCGGGCGCGTCGGGCAGCGATTCGACGGTGATGCCGCAATCGGGCATGTCCAGCACCTGCCCCTCGTCCTCGAGGAAGAAGTGGTGATGCTCCGACGGGTTGGTGTCGAAGTAGGCCTTCGACCCGTCGAGGGCGAGCTGACGCAGCAGGCCCGCCTCGGTGAACTGGTGAAGGGTGTTGTAGACCGTCGCCAACGACACCGGCACCTTGGCGCGCATCGCCTCGTCGTAGAGCATTTCCGCCGTCAGGTGGCGGTCGCCGCGCCCGAACAGCAGCCAGCCGAGCGACAGGCGCTGGCGCGTCGGGCGCAGGCCGGCGCGCCGCAGGCGGTCGCGCAGGTCTGAGAGCGGACAGCCACGGCGGGCGGCACCCGATGCATCCCCCGAGAGGGCCGGGATCCGGGCGTTGAGCGCGGCCTGTAGGGACAGCAGTTCGGACATCGGAGGGACTGAACGCTCGCGAGGGATGAAGAATTTCGCTTCCGTGTATATGGGAACGGTCGCCGGCTCGCAACACGCCGCGGTCGGCCCTCCCCCGCTCCGCGTGACGGCCGCATCGTTCGCACCAGCTTGGAACCGGCTCCGCGCCTATGCTAACGAGGCCGCCGAGTGCGCGGTTCGCCCCGTGTACGGCACGCGTGCCGGCGCCGAAGCCGGCCCGGGCCCGCCGACCGAAGCTCGCGACACGAGGACCGACCCGCCTTCATGACGTCCGACACCGAACAGACCGCCCCCCGCGCCTCGCAGTATTCCTACGAGGACCTGCTCGCCTGCGGGCGCGGCGAACTCTTTGGCGCGGGCAACGCCCAGCTGCCGCTGCCGCCGATGCTGATGTTCGACCGCATCACCGAGATCGGTGCCGAGGGCGGCGCCCACGGCAAGGGCCTGGTGCGCGCCGAGTTCGACATCCGGCCCGACCTCTGGTTCTTCTCCTGCCACTTCAAGGGCGACCCGGTGATGCCGGGCTGCCTCGGGCTCGACGCCCTCTGGCAGCTTGTCGGCTTCCATCTTGGCTGGCTCGGTTCGCCCGGCCGCGGCCGGGCGCTCGGCGTCGGCGAGGTCAAGTTCACGGACCAGGTCCTGCCGACGGTCAAGCAGGTGGTCTACGGCGTCGACCTGCGTCGGGTCCGGACCGGCAAGCTCGTCCTCGGCATCGCCGACGGATGGCTGGAAGCCGACGGCAAGCGGATCTACGAGGCCAAGGATCTGCGCGTCGCGTTGTTCCAGAGCTGAGCGGCGGACCTGATTCCGACGCGTCTCGCGCAACGAGGCGCGTCCTCGCCGGTTGGAAACAGGCCGGCGGCATCCTAGCTGACGAGGAAGCGTGACGCTCGCCCCATCCGGGGGGCGTCGCCGTGGAGACGAGTTCTTTCATGCGCCGTGTCGTCGTCACCGGGATGGGCATCGTCTCATCCATCGGAAACAACACCCAGGAAGTGCTCGCCTCGCTCCGCGAAGGGCGGTCCGGGATCACGCGCGATGGGTCCCACGCCGAGCACGGCTTCCGCAGCCAGGTCTCTGGCCGGCCCGACCTCGACCCTGAGGGCATCGTCGACCGCCGCGCCATGCGCTTCCACGGCGGCGGCAGCGCCTGGAACCACGTCGCGATGGATCAGGCGATCCGCGATTCGGGTCTCGAAGCCGGCGACGTCTCGAACGAGCGCACCGGCATCATCATGGGCTCGGGCGGTCCCTCGACCCGCGTGATCGTCGAATCGGCGGCGATCGCCCGCGAGAAGGGCCCCAAGCGGGTCGGCCCGTTCGCGGTGCCGAAGGCGATGTCCTCGACCGCGTCGGCGACGCTGGCGACTTGGTTCAAGATCAAGGGCGTCAACTACTCGATCGCCTCCGCCTGCGCGACGTCGAACCATTGCATCGGCAACGCCGCCGAGATCATCCAGGGCGGCCGCCAGGACATCATCTTCGCCGGCGGCTGCGAGGATCTCGACTGGACGCTCTCCGTCCTGTTCGACGCGATGGGCGCGATGTCCTCGAAGTTCAACGCGACGCCCGAGCGGGCCTCGCGCGCCTACGACGCGAACCGCGACGGCTTCGTCATCGCGGGCGGCGCCGGCGTGCTCGTGCTCGAGGAATACGAGCACGCCAAGGCGCGCGGCGCGCGGATCTACGGCGAGATCGCCGGCTACGGCGCGACCTCGGATGGGTACGACATGGTGGCGCCGTCCGGCGAGGGCGCGGTGCGCTGCATGCGCCAGGCGATGGAAGGCCTGAAGGGCGCACGGATCGACTACATCAACCCGCACGCCACCTCGACGCCGGTGGGCGACGAGAAGGAGATCGAGGCGATCCGCGAGGTCTTCGGCCGCGGTGAGGCCTGCCCGCCGATCGCGGCGACGAAGTCCCTCACCGGCCATTCGCTCGGCGCCACCGGCGTCCAGGAAGCGATCTACGCCCTGCTGATGATGAACAACGGCTTCATCAGCGCGAGCGCGCACATCGACGAGCTCGATCCCGCCTTCGCCGACATGCCGATCCTGCGCGAGCGCCGGGACGGGGCCAAGCTCGGGCACGTGCTGTCAAACTCGTTCGGTTTCGGCGGCACCAACGCGACCCTGGTGCTGAAGAACGTCGACGCCTGACGCGTCGAGCAAGACCTGCGATCCTCCCCCGGCGGCGACCGACACGGCATTCGGGAACGATCCGCGGCGAAAGGGATCGTTAACCACCGGAACCCATGCTTCCGGTTCCGGTTTCGTCGGAAAGCCATGCCTGGGAGCGGCGCGCGCATGACCTTCGTCCTGATCGGATTCGTGCTGGCTGCGGTGATCGTCGGCTCGGCCGGCATCTACGCCAAGCAGGCGCTGATCGACGACGCCAAGGCCCAGACGCGCGGCTATTTCTAGCGCGAACGCCCTCTTCGGCCGTCATCGAGCCCCGCCGGATGGCGGGGCTTTCGTTTTTTCCTCGTTGCCGATTGGACAGCGCCGTCCCCCGCGCCTAAGCGTCGGTCCCTGTCTACTGCGCCCGGAGAGGCGCATCGCTCGGGAGTGACGGATCGGATGACGGGTTTGATGGCGGGCAAGCGCGGCTTGATCATGGGCGTGGCCAACGACCACTCGATCGGCTGGGGCATCGCCAGAACCCTGCATCAGCACGGTGCGAAGCTTGCCTTCACCTATCAGGGCGATGCCCTCGGCAAGCGCGTCACGCCGCTCGCCGCCCGGCTCGATTCCGATATCGTCCTGCCCTGCGACGTGGAAGACCTCGCCTCCGTGGACTCGACCTTCGCGGTCCTGGACGAGCGCTTCGACGGCACCCTCGATTTCGTCGTCCACGCCATCGGCTTTTCCGACAAGGCGCAGCTCAAGGGTCGCTACGTCGACGTGACCACCCGCGAGAACTTCTCGCGGACCATGACGATCTCGTGCTTCTCGTTCACCGAGATCGCGCAGCGGGCGGCCAAGCGCATGCGCGAGGGCGGCTCGCTCCTGACGCTGACCTACGGCGGCTCCACCCGCGTGATGCCGAATTACAACGTGATGGGCGTGGCCAAGGCCGCGCTCGAGGCGTCCGTGCGTTATCTCGCCACCGATCTCGGCCCGGACGGCATCCGGGTGAACGCCCTGTCGGCCGGGCCGATGCGGACGCTGGCCGGCGCCGGAATCGCGGACGCGCGGCTGATGTTCAACCACCAGAGGGCACATGCGCCGCTGCGGCGCACCGTGACGCTCGACGATGTCGGCGGCTCGGCGCTCTACCTGCTGTCCGACCTCTCCAGCGGCGTCACCGGCGAAATCCACTTCGTCGATTCCGGCTACAACATCATCTCGATGCCGCGGCCCGACGTGCTGCAGGCGCAGGACGAGGCCGGCGTCGTCGGCGACGCCTGAGACGCCTTCGTCAGCGCGTCACGGCGATCAGGCCGATCACCAGGCTCGCCAGCAGCAGGATCAGGTGGATTCCGACGCCGTCGGCGAGCCACGCGCTCATTCCGGGATACGGCCCGGGGGCAGCAACCCGGGCTCGCGCACGGGGCGGCGGACCGCGCGGCGCTCGCGCCGCTCGATGACCGCCCGCGGCGGCGGGGCGGACGGGTAGTTCGACGCGAACGGATTCGACGGGACGCCCGATCCGGTGAGCCCCAGCGCGCTTCCGGCGTAGCCCTTGCCCTGCGCCAGGGCCGGAAGCGAACCGGCCGCGAGGATCGCGGCGGCGAGCGTTGTGCGGTAGGGCATCGATATCCTTCGTCCTGTGGCTCTTGTCAGATAGGGCTGCGGCGGCGCGGGCGGGAACGGAAATGTCATGGAACCGCATCGGATCGAGCGCGACGGCACGACCTACGACGTCACCTTCGAGCGTGCGCCCGAAGGCTGGGTCGCCCGCATCCGCCGGACGAGCGACGGCGCGGTGCACGTCGTCGCCTTCGCCGACGGCGTGGGCTACGCGGCGGACGATCCACGCGGCTCGCTGATCGCCGGTTGCGAGGCGGCGATCGAACGGCTGCCGTGGGGCGTCCCGACCAGGCACTGATCGCCCGGCCGGCGGAACCTGCGCGTCGCCCCCGTGTTCGCGCTGGACAGATCCTGTTCTCAAGACCGGAGTTTTCGATGTCCGAAGTCACCTATCACGTCGTCGAGCACGATGGCGGATACGCCTACAAGGTCGGCGACGTCTTCTCGGAGACCTTTCCGAGCCGCGACGAGGCCCTCCAGGCGGCACAGGCCGCCGCGGCCGAGCAGCAGGTGCCGGGCTCGACCGAGGGCATCCGCTATCAGGACGGTGCCGGCGCGTGGCACGACGAGACCGCGCGCGGCGACGACCGCCCGACCGCGAAGGTCGCGGACTGATCGAGACCCGTCCCGCGTCGAACGATGGCACGCAAGGCGGCCTCGGTGCCGCGGAAGCCGAAGACCGAACCGGAACCGGACGTCGTGCCGGTTCTGGCGAAGCTGCCGAAGGGTGCACGCCGCACGACGCCGTCCCGTGAGACGCTCGCCGCCCTCGCCCCCGATCGGCTCATCGGCCTGATCCTCGCCGAGACCGCCCGCAACGCCGCGTTCAAGAAGCTCGTGAGCGCGGCGCTCGCCTCCCTGCAGGGGCCGGAAGCGGTCGCGGCGATCGTCGACCGGCGGCTGACCGCCCTGGAGGGCGCCCGCGGCTTCATCGACTGGCAGAAGCGCCGGGCGTTCACCACGGATCTCGGCGCGATGGTCACGGTGATCCTCACCGAGCTCGCGCCGCTCGATCGCATGGCGGCTCTCGAACGCCTGGTGCGCTTCCTCGGCGGCGCCGACGCGGTGCTTAACCGCGTGGACGACGGTTCGGGCGCGATCCAGGCGATCTACGAGCGCGCTTCGGATGCCGTGGTCGAGATTGCCGCAGAGCTCGAGCCGGACGAGGCCGGGCGGTTCGCGCTGACGCTGATCCCGCGCTTCGTCGCCGACCCCTACGGGCCGTTCGGCGTGCTGATCCGCGATCTGGTCCCGCGCCTCCCCGCTGCCGCCCTCGCCTCGCTCGATGCGAAGCTCGCCGAGGCGGCGGACACGAAGCATCGGGCCGCGGATGCACCGAACGGGCCCGCGGCCTCGCGAGCCGATCTCCGCCACGGGAACATCCTGCGCGTCCGTCAGGACATCGCCGACCGGCGCGGCGACGTCGCGGCCTACATCGCGCTCGAGCAAGCGATCATGCCCGGCCGTCCCGACGGGACCGAGATCGCAGGGCGCCTGCTCGCGGCCGGGCGGGCCGCCGAGGCGCTAAATTGGATCCGCCGCCCGAAATCATCGCGGAGCGGCGTGATCACCCGCGCGATGCTCGCGACCGGAGATGCGGCGCTCGACGGCCCGGACCGCGAGCGGATCGGGCTGGAGATCCGCATCCTCGATGCGCTCGACCGACGCGAGGAGGCTCAGGCTCTGCGCTGGCAGGGGTTCGAAGCGACGCTCGACGCCGACATGCTCCGCGCGCACATCGCCAAGCTTCCGGATTTCGAGGACGAGGAGGTGCTGGAGCGCGCCCTCGACCACGTCGCCCGGCACGACGATGCCCATCGCGCGCTGGCCTTCCTGGTGGCGTGGCCGAGCCTCGACCGCGCGGCGCGCCTCGTCTTCGATCGCCGCGCGGAGTGGCGGAGCGAGGCCTATCGCCTGCTCGGTCTGGCGGCGGAGGCGCTGGAGCCCGATCATCCGGCCGCGGCGACGCTGCTGCTGCGCCGGATGATCGACGACATCCTCCGGGACGGACGCAGCAGCGCCTACCCCTATGCCGCCCGCCACCTCGCCGCCCTCGACGGAATGGCGCCGCGCCTGGCGCCGGGATCGATCGATCCGCCGCCCGAGGCCTACCGCACCGGCCTGCGGACGGCGCATGGACGCAAGCACGGGTTCTGGTCGCTCGTGCCGGCGTGAAGCTGAATCACACCGTCTCGATCGCGTCGACGCGGTCCGGGTAGAAGGCGAGATGCCCTGCGATCTCGGCGACCGCCGGAAACGGCGCCTCGTAGCTCCAGACCGCGTCGGGACGCGATGCGTCGCCGACCGCGAGGCTGAAGTAGCTCGCATCGCCCTTGTACGGGCAGTGGCTGGTCCGCGCCGACTTCGTGAAACGCGAGAGGTCGGCATCGCTGCGCGGAATGTAGAGAACCGGAGGGTACGACGCTTCCTTGAGGGAAAGCACCCGCTCGCTCTCGGCGACGGCGACGCCGTCGAGCATCACCCGGACGCGGCCCGGATGCGGCGTGATGGTGATCGGATGGTCGGGGCCGGGTTGCTTCATCGCGGAATCCTCTCGGTCGGGTTCAACTCGATGGTGCCGAGGGCGTCGGCGAGCCGTGCCTTCGCGCTGCCGGGCTTCAGCGGGACCTGCTGACTCGCATGCGGCGCCCAGCCGGTGAGCCACAGGATCTCGAAGCTGGCGCGAAGCCGCCCGTCCGCGTCGGCGAAGCGCGACGCGTAGATGTCCGCCATCCGCATCAGCGTCGCCCGCCGCAGGGGCGTGCGGCGGCGCTCGACCAGCGCGTTGGTCAGGCCCATGGCGCGCAGGTCCCGCATCAGGGAAAACGGGTCTGCGTAGCGCACCGTCACGGTCTCGGTGTCGGCGACCGGCAGGGCGAAGCCGGCGCGCTGCAGCAGGGCGCCGGCCTCGCGCACCTCGGCGAACGGCGCGACCCGCGGGCTGACGCCGCCCTCGACCTCGCTCTCGGCCTGGGCGAAGCTCGCCCGCAGCTCGTTCAAGGTGGCGCCGCCGAGCAGGCAGCCGAGGAACAGCCCGTCGGGGCGAAGCGAACGGCGGAGCTGCACCAGCGTCCCGGGAAGATCGTTGACGCCCTGGAGCGCCAGCAGCGACACGGCGAGGTCGAAACCCTCGGGCGCGGCCGGCAGCGCCTCGGGGTCGGCGACCGCCTGCCGGACGCCGGGCACGGCCCGGTCCAGGATCGGCGCGAGGCGCAGGACCGTCGCGTCGGGGTAACGCGCCGACAGGACGCGCGCGGCCGCCGCGGTCGGCGTCGCGAGATCGAGGCTTCGGGTGAAGTCGCGCAGCACCGCGCCGAGGCGATCGTCGAGATCCTCCGCGACACGGGCGATCAGGAAATCGGCAAAGCCCGCACGCTGCGCCCGCGCCAGGCGTCGGCGGGTGAGGACGGTGTCGAACAGGGGCGAAGGCGCTGTCATCTGCCCCATCACATGGCGCTCGGATCGCTGTCTTGCCAGCGGCGCGACCGACGGGTGGCGAGGCCCGGACGACGATCACACTTCTGAGAGGGTGGAACGGGACCGGGGCGTCGCCGTTCCTGGTCAGTTCCATCGGCCGCTCGGCCGCGTACCGGAGTCCCATCCCATGATCCGCTTCCTGTCCGGGGCCGCGCTGGCCCTCTCGATCGTCGCTTTCGGCTCGGCCGCCGATGCCAAGGGTTGCATCAAGGGCGCCATCGTCGGCGGGATCGCCGGGCACTATGCCGGCCATCATGGGCTCGTCGGCGCCGCGGCCGGCTGCGCCATCGGCCGCCATCGCGCGAATGCCGAGGCCCGCCGCAACGACCAGACCGCGCCGACGACGCGCTGAGGCACGCTCCCGATCGCGTCGGTGCGGCGGACGGATCGGGCCGTGCACGCGCCTGAGACGTCGAGCATCGAGATCGGCCGTGCGACGCAGGGCGCGCGGCCTTTCGCCGTTCTGGGTCGCGCTGCCCGCGCCGTGGTCGGTCTCGTCTACCCGCCGTCCTGCGCCGGCTGCGGCGCGGCGACCGCCGATCCCGGCGCGCTCTGCCCGTCCTGCTGGGCCGGCCTGCGCTTCATCGAGGAGCCGTGCTGCGCGCGGTACGGCACCCCGTTCGCCGTCGATCTCGGAATCGGTCCCCTGCTGTCGCCGCGGGCGATCAGCGAGCCGCCGGTCTTCGCGCGGGCCCGCGCCGTGGCGCTCTACGACGACACCGCCCGCGGCCTCGTCCATCGCCTGAAGTACCAGGACCGCCTCGACCTCGCCAAGGCGATGACCGCGATGATGGCGGCGTCCGGCGCGGCGCTGATCGCGGAGGCCGACTGCGTCGTGCCGGTGCCGCTGCATCGCTGGCGCCTGTGGCGGCGGCGGTTCAACCAGGCGGCGCTGCTGGCGCGGCCGGTCGCCCAGGCCGGCAGCCTGCCGTTCCTGCCGCAGGCCCTGGCGCGGGTGAAGGCGACGCGCTCGCAGGTCGGGCTGACTCGCGCCGGGCGTGCCGAGAACCTTCAGGGCGCCTTCCGGGTGCCGGCGGCGCATCGGGCCGGCATCCAGGGACGGCGCGTCCTCCTCGTCGACGACGTCACCACCACCGGCGCGACCGCCAACGCCGCCGCCCGCGCCCTGCTGCGCGGCGGGGCGGCCTCGGTCGACCTGCTCACCTTCGCCCTGGTGGCCGACCCGATCGGTTGAGCGGGGGCGCGATCGTTCTCACGCGGGCGGCGGGTTTCGCGACTGAAGCGCCGCGATCGTCAGGTCGAACGCCTCGGCGATGCTCTCGTGCCAGAGCGAGAACGGGGTGGGCCGTTCGAGGTGCACGGCGGCCTCGGCCTCCGTCCCGCTGGCCTGCAAGTCGGCGCCGTGCCGGATCGCGAGGCGGCGCATCGGTCCGTTCATGGCCAAGCACCGCACGTGCAAATCGCCGACGCCACGATTGCGCGCCGCTTCCGTGATCCGCGCGAACAGCGCCCCGCCGATGCCGCGACGCCGGTAGGCGCGCTCCACCGCGAAGGCCGGCTCGGCCTGCCTGCCGAGGTCGAGCGGCGTCGCACCCGGGCCGGACGGTCGCAGCTCCGCGACCCCGCGCAGGGTGCCGGACACAAAGGCACCGAAGATCAATCCGTCGGCCATGACGGCGCGCTCGGCATAGGCACGGATCCCGGCCTCGCCGACGCTTCCCATGAACCGGTTCGCGCGGGTTTCGGGGTCCAAGCGCAGGAAGTAGGCGAGGATCTGCGCGCGGTCGCTCGCGCGCAGGCGTCGGATCGTGTGTCCCGCCGGTTTCGGCTCGGGCAATGCCATGTGCAGGTCTCCGGTATCGGCGCGCTGGGTGCGCGCATCCGGGCGTGCCCTCCCTCGAGGCAGGCAGGGTCTCACACCGCCAAGCCGATTGTGCAATGCAACAATTCGTCGTCGCATCGCGTCGCCAGGGCTGACATGCATGCAGGGGATGGAACCACTTCTGTTGCATCGCGGTGCGACGCGGGGTTGATCGACCCGCCCGCGCGCGGCAGACGGTTGGGACGGGTCCCGCGTTGCAGCACCGCGCGGATGCCGAGCAGGATCCCGTGGTCGTGAGCCGGAAGCCGTGAGCCCAACCTCGCCGAGCCATGCGCCCTCCGCCGATGCGCGCAGCGGTGCGCTTTCTCCCGGCCCCGTCCACGATCGCTACGAGGCGCTGATCGCCTCCGGCGCGATCGAGCGCGACCCGGCCCAGGCGCGGCTGGTGCGCGCCCTCGACCGCCTGGTCCTCGACCTCGAGCGGAGGCGTCGCGCCAAGAAGGGCAGCGCGCTCGGCTGGCTGTTCTCGCGGAAGGACAGCGTCGGGCCGCCGAAGGGCCTCTACATCTGGGGCTCGGTCGGGCGCGGCAAGACCATGCTCATGGACCTGTTCCACGAGGCCGCCCCCGGGCCGAAGCGCCGCGTCCATTTCCACGGCTTCCTCGCCGACGCGCACGAGCGCATCCACGCCTACCGCCAGGCGCTGAAGCGCGGCGAGGTGAAGGGCGACGACCCGATCGGCCCCGTCGCCGACGCGCTCGCCGACGAGGCGACGCTGCTGTGCTTCGACGAGTTCACGGTCACCGACATCGCCGACGCGATGATCCTCGGCCGGCTGTTCGGCGCGCTGTTCAGGCGCGGCGTGACGGTAGTCGCGACCTCGAACGTCGAGCCGGACCGCCTCTACGAGGGCGGCCTCAACCGCGCGCTGTTCCTGCCCTTCGTCGAGGAGCTGAAGGAGCGGGTCGAGGTGCTGCGCCTGGATTCGCGCACGGATTTCCGCCTTGAGAAGCTCGGCGGCGCATCGGTCTACCATGTGCCCGCGGACGCGGAGGCCCGAGCCGCGATCGATGCCGCGTTCAAGGGGCTGACCGGGAAGGCCAAGGGCCGGTCGGCGACGATCACCGTGCACGGCCGCGCCGTGCCGGTGCCGCAGGAGGCGGCCGGCGTCGCCCGGTTCTCCTTCGCCGACCTCTGCGCCCAGCCGCTCGGCGCCTCCGACTACATGGCGATCGCCCGGGCCTTCCACACGGTGATCGTCGAGGACATCCCGGTGATGGGCGAGCAGAACCGCAACGAGTGCAAGCGCTTCATCACCCTGATCGACACCCTGTACGACCGCCACGTGAAGCTCGTCGCCTCGGCCGCGGCGGAAGCGCAGGACCTCTACACGGTCCGCGAGGGCCGCGAGGCCTTCGAGTTCGACCGCACCGTGTCCCGCCTGATCGAGATGCGATCGACCGAATACCTCGCCCTGCCGCATGGACGGGCGGATTCGGAAGCCTCCGGCGCCACGACCGGCCTCGTCGAGACCTGATGCGGCTTCGCGGCCGCCCGAGCTTCGACGGGTAAGGCTTCGACAACCGCCCCGTCCCGTCTATGTCTGCGCAGGTCGCCTCGGCACGTCGCCGGGCCGATCCGAGGCGCCCGAGATGATCACCGATACGAAACACCCGCTCGCCGCGGGTGGTGCTGCGATGCGGGGCGGGTTCGGGATGGTCGTCGCGTGGTGAGCCCCCGATCGATCTCGTTCCTGCGTCGGTCGAACTGGCGCAGCGCACGGCCCTTCGCCGGGCTGCTCGGCTCGCCGGTCGCCTTCGGCCTCCTGATCGTCGCCCTGGTGGCGGGTGGCTGGAACTACGTCGGCGGCGAGGCGAGCCGCGCGGCGGTCGCGGCCGGAAACACCCGGATCTCGGGGCTCGAGCGGCTGCTCTCGGCGGTGAAGGACCTCGAGACCGGCGAGCGCGGCTACGTCCTCGTCGGCGGCGACGTCTACCTCGAGCCCTACCAGAAGGCGCTCGGCGCGATCGACACCGGTCTCGCCGGGCTCGGCAGCCTCGCCCAGGTGCCGCTGCGCCAGGGCGGGACGTCCCTTGCCGCTCTCATCGCGGACAAGCGCGACTTCGCGGCCCGGGTCGTCGCCGCGCGGCGGGACGTGAGCTTCGATGCGGCGACCGAGATCGTCCGCACCGGCGTCGGCAAGCAGCAGATGGACGCGATCCGCGCCGAGACCGCAGGATTGCAGGCCTCGATCGCCCGGCGGATGGAGGCCGATCGCAGCCGCGACGCCGCGCGTTCCCTGCTGCTGTCGATCCTCACGGCGGTCTGCGCGGTCGTGGCGATCGTGCTCCTCGCCCGCCTCGCCCTCGTCCGCCGCCGGGAGGCGATGCGGATGTCGGGCCTGCTCGACGGGGTGCTCGCCAATGCCCCCGTCGGCCTCGGCTTCCTCGACCGCGATCTCAAGATCCGCCACATGAACCGGGCGCTGGCGGTGATGAGCGAGCGCGGCTTCGGCGCCGATCTCGGCGCCCCGATCTGGGCGATGCTGCCGACCCTCGCCGACGCCCTGGGTCCGAAGCTCGCCGCAGCCCTCCACGAAGGGCTGGTGACGCCCGACGTGCCGGTCGCCGTCCCGACGCCCTCGGCCCCCGGCGGCGTGCGCCGCTTCTCGATGAGCTTCTATCCCCTCCGCGGCACCTCCTCTGAGGTCGAGCCGGCGATCGAGGGCGTCGGCATCGTCGTTCTCGACGAGACCCTGCGCTGGATGGTCGAGGAGCGCATGCGCCGCAGCGAGGAGCGCTTCCGCTCGCTGATCGAGGCGAGCGCGTCAATCGTCTGGACCGCGACGGCCGAGGGTACCTTGCACCCGCGGCAGGCCTCCTGGACGCGCTTCACCGGCCAGGACGACGCGGCCTATGGCGGGGAGGGCTTCCTCGACGCGATCCACGTGGACGACCGGGCGCATACGGCCGAGGCCTGGACCGTGGCGGTCTCGACGCTGCAGCCCTACGAGACCGAGCACCGCCTGCGCCGGGCCGACGGCGAGTACCGCCACATGGCGGTGCGCGCCGTGCCGATCCTCGCCGAGGACGGGCGCCTGCGGGAATGGGTCGGCACGCATACCGACATCACCGAGCGCAAGGCGGCCGAGGCCGCCGTCGAGGCGGCTCGTCAGGCGGCGGAGGACGCCAACCGCGCCAAGAGCCAGTTCCTGGCTAACATGAGCCACGAGCTGCGCACGCCGCTGTCTGCGGTGATCGGCTATTCCGAGATGCTGCAGGAGGAGCTGGAAGACCTCGGCGAGCCCTCGCTGATCGCCGACATGAAGAAGATCGAGTCGAACGCCCGCCACCTTCTCGGGCTGATCAACGACGTCCTCGACCTGTCGAAGATCGAGGCCGAGCGCGTGGAGATCTACGCCGAGGACTTCTCCGTCGCCGAGGTCGTGGCCGAGGTCGCCGCCACGGTCGAGGGTCTGATCGCCAAGAAGGAGAACGCTCTCGACCTGACGATCGCCGAGGACGTCGGCACGGCGCATACCGACGTGACCAAGCTGCGCCAGTGCCTGATCAACCTTCTGAGCAACGCGGCGAAGTTCACCGAGAACGGCCGCATCGGCCTTACCGTGACGCGCGATGCGGAGGCCAGGCTCTGCTTCGCGGTCAGCGATACGGGGATCGGCATGACCGACGAGCAGGTCGGGCGGCTGTTCGAGCGCTTCACCCAGGCCGACGCCTCCACGACCCGGCGCTTCGGCGGCACCGGGCTCGGCCTCTCGATCACCCGCGCCTTCGCCGAGCTGCTGGGCGGCACCGTCGAGGTCGCGAGCCGCGAAGGCGCAGGCAGCACCTTCACGCTGATCCTGCCGGCGCAGTTCTCCGGCCCCGACGCCGGAGCGGCACACGGGGAGGATACGGCGGTGGGAAACCGCATCCTCGTCATCGACGACGATGCGGCGACGCGCGACCTGCTCGCGCGCTTCCTCGAGAAGGAGGGCTTCGTGGTCTCCACGGCGGAGGACGGACGCCAGGGCCTGGAACGGGCCAGGGCCCTGCGCCCCCGCGCGATCCTCCTCGACGTGACCATGCCGCGGATGGACGGCTGGTCGGTGCTGCGCGCGCTCCGGGCCGACCCTGAACTCGGCGCGACGCCGATCATCATGGTGACGGTGCTCGACGAGCAGAACCTCGCCTTCTCACTCGGCGCCACCGACTACCTGCACAAGCCGATCGAGTGGGGGCACCTCAAGGCCGTCACCGACCGGTTCCGCCCCGGCAATGCCGAGGGACCGATCCTCGTCGTCGAGGACGATCCCGACGCCCGCGAGCGCGTGACGACCTTCCTGGAACGCGAGGGCTTTCCGGTGCGCTCGGCCGAGCACGGCAAAATCGCGCTGGAGGAGGTGGCGCGGGAGAAGCCCGCCCTCGTTCTCCTGGACCTGATGATGCCGGAGATGGACGGCTTCGGCTTCCTGCGCGCCCTGCGGACGCGGGCGGAGTGGCGCGACATCCCCGTGGTGGTGCTCACCGCCAAGGACATCACGGCCGAGGACCGACGCCGGCTCGCCGGGCAGGCGGACCGGGTGATCAGCAAGGGCTCGGTCAGCCTGTCGGACCTGGCTCAGGAGGTGCGGGGTCTGGTGGGGATTCCAGCGCAGGATTGAGAAGGGCGCAGCTGCCCGAAACGATCGCGCGAGCGATCACGGTGGCCATGCCCTCCCCGTCATCCCGGGGCGCCGAAGGCGAACCCGGGCTCCGGAACCGCAGGTCGTGCTCCAGCTTGCGCCCTCGGCGGTTCTGGATCCCGGGCTCCGCTGCGCCGAGCCGGGACGACGACGGTGGTTCTCGGCGGGTCCCGGAAGACCCTACTTCTCGACGAAGGCCTTCTCGATCACGTAGTGACCGGCCTCGCCGTGGTTGCCCTCCTCGTAGCCGCCGTTGGTCAGCAGCTCGCGGGTGTCGCGGATCATGTCGGGGCTGCCGCAGAGCATGAAGCGGTCGTTCTCGACCGACATGTTCGGCAGGCCGATATCCTCGAACAGCTTGCCCGAAGTCATCAGGTCGGTGATGCGGCCGCGGTTGCGGAACGGCTCGCGGGTCACGGTCGGGTAGTAGATCAGCTGCGCGCTGATCATTTCGCCGAGGAACTCGTGCTTCGGCAGGCTCTCGGTGATGGTCTCGCCGTAGGCGAGCTCCTGCACCTGCCGGCAGCCGTGGACGAGCACGACCTTCTCGAAGCGCTCGTAGGTCTCCGGGTCCTTGATGATCGACATGAAGGGCGCGAGCCCGGTGCCGGTGCCGAGGAGGTAGAGGTTCTTGCCCGGAAGCAGGTTGTCGAGCACCAGCGTGCCGGTGGGCTTCTTGCCGACGATGATCGGGTCGCCGACCTTGAGGTGCTGCAGCTTCGAGGTGAGCGGGCCGGCCTCGACCTTGATCGAGAAGAATTCCAGCTCCTCCTCGTAGTTGGCCGAGACGACGCTGTAGGCGCGCAGCAGCGGCCGGCCTTCGACCTCGATGCCGATCATCGTAAACTCGCCGTTCCGGAAGCGGAAGGCCGGATCGCGGGTCGTGCGGAAGGAGAAGAGCGTGTCGGTCCAGTGGTGGACCGACAGAACGCGCTCCTCGTAGAACTTGCTCATCGACTGAGGTGTCCCGAATCCCGATGGGTTTGGCGGTCTTTTCGCAGGTGCGGAACGCAGGTCAAGACGCGCCGACGACACACAGCCATGCAACCGCAACTGATTGGAATCGCTCTTAATACCCGCGGCGATCCGACCTAGAGCGGCTTCAGCCCGGCCTCGATCTCGGCGCGCCGCGGCTCGAGGAACGGCGGCAGGGCGAGGCCCTGACCGAGCCGGTCGAGCGGCTCGTCCGCGGTGAAGCCGGGGCCGTCGGTGGCGATCTCGAACAGGATGCCGTTCGGCTCGCGGAAATACAGGCTGCGGAAGTAGTAGCGGTCGACCGGACCGCTCGACGGCATCCGCCGCACCTTGAGCCGGTCGGCCCAGGCTGCGTAATCCGCATCGGGGATTCGGAAGGCGACGTGGTGCACCGAGCCGGCGCCCTGGCGGGCGGGGGCGGAGGCGTCGCCGACGAGCTGCACCTCGGCGGCCGACCCGCCCTCTCCCATGGCGAAGACGTGGACCGTTCCCTCAGGCGCCTCGAAGCTGCGGTCATGCCGCATCCCAAGGACGTCCACGAGCACCGAGCCGGTCCGCTCCGGCTGAGCGACGGCGAGGCGGATCGGGCCGAGCCCGCGGATCTGATGCTCGGGCATCACCGGGCTGCCGGCCCAGGGGTGCGCATCGCCCGCGCCGCCGTCGTCGACGAGGCTCAGGCGCTGGCCTTCCGGATCCTCGAAATCCAGGGTCAGGCGTCCGTCGCGCTCGACCGGCTCGGAGTGGGCCACGCCCTCCCGCGCGAGGCGCTCGCGCCAAGCGTCGATCGCCGCCGGGCCGGCGACGCGCAGGTGCGTGCGGGTGATGCTGTTCGTCCCGCGCCGCTCGGGCGGCGCCGGCCAGTCGAAGAAGGTCACGTCGGTGCCGGGCGAGGCCAGCCCGTCGGCGTAGAACAGGTGGTAGGCCGAGACGTCGTCCTGGTTCACCGTCTTCTTGACGAGCCGCAGGCCGAGCACGCGGGTGTAGAACGCGTGGTTCTCCGCGGCCCGCGCGGTGATGGCGGTGAGATGGTGGATCCCGGTGAGCTGCATCGGCGAGAGCATCTTCCGTCGAAGCGGTCGCCGGTCCGGCGAAAGAACGTGCGGCACCGCGAAAAGATGGAACAGTCCCCACGACGGGGGTCATCGAGCCTGTGTCAGAGGCCGACCGGCCGCCCGGCGGCGACGACCAGCATCCGGCCGTCGGCGAAGGTCCGCGCGCCGGCGCGGCGGATGTCGTCCTGCGTGACCGAGGACACCAGGGCGTTGCGGCGCTCGATGTAGTCCATTCCTAGGCCCTCGAACGCGATCTGCACCAGCTGGTGGGCGATCTTGGTCGAGGTGTCGAAGCCGAGCGCGTAGGAGCCGGTCAGGTAGTCCTTGGCCTTCTGCAGCTCCTCGTCGTCCGGGCCGTCGGCGATCAGGCGGTTGATCTCGTCCCCGATGACCGACAGCGCCTCGCCGACGCGCTCGTTCTTGGTGGCGGTGTAGCCCCAGGTCATCGCCGCCGAGCGATGGCTGACCAGCGAGGTCCCGACCGAGTAGGCGAGGCCGCGCTTCTCGCGGACCTCCTGGAACAGGCGCGAGGTGAAGGCGCCGCCGCCGAGAATGTGGTTGAGCACGTAGGCGGGAATGAAGTCGGGGTCGCGCCAGGCGACGCCGGCCATGCCGAAGCGAATTACCGATTGCGGCACGTCGAGATCGACGACGACGCGCTTGCCGAGGTCGCCCACCGTGGTCCGCTCGATCGCGCGCAGGCCGCCGGCCTCGGGCAGCGCACCGAAGGCGCGGTCGAGGCTCGCGGCGAGCTGTTCGGCGCCGATCGCGCCGACGGCGGCGACCTTCACCGCGCCGCGACCGAGCAGCCGGGCATGCATCGCCACGAGGTCGTCGCGGGTGATCGCCGAGACCGCCTCGATCGTGCCCGAGGACGGGCGTCCGTAGGCGTGCCCGGCGAACGCTTCGGCGAAGAAGCGGCGCGAGGCCATCACGCCCGGATCGTTCTGCTGGTAGCGCAGGCCGGCGATCACCTGGCCGCGGACCCGCTCGATCGCGTCGGCGTCGAAGCGCGGCTTCGCGAGCGCCAGGGCCAGCAGCTCGATTGCTTCGTCGGCGTGCTTGACCAGCATCTTCAGCGAGCCGCCGATCGCGTCGGGGCCGGCATGGAACGACAGCTCGATGGCGCGCGCCGCGAGCCGCTCCTGGAAGGCGTCGGAGCCGAGATCGCCCGCGCCCTCGTCGAGGAGGCGTGCCAGCATCTGGGCGCAGCCCGACTTGCCCTCGGGGTCCTGCGCCGCGCCGCCCTCGAAGGTGAAGGCCAGGGCGATCATCGGCACCACCGGCGATTCGACGTGCCACGCCTCGATGCCGGCGGCGGTCTGGATCGGCAGCGCCTTGGCCGGACTCGCCTTGGAGCGGACCGGGGTCTCGGCCAGGTCGGTGTCGGCGAAGTTCATGGACGACCTCGTTGTTCTTGATGTCTGGGTGCGGCGCCGGGCGCCGCAGGCCGAACGTCTCTACTCGGCGGCGATGGCCATCGGTGCGTCCGGGTCGCTGGACTTGACGAGGTAGCCGGTGACCGAGCGCGACGGCGTCAGCCAGCGCTCGCTCGCCTCGGCTAGGCGCTCCCGGGTGACGCCCTCGATGTCGGACGGCCAGCGCCGCACTTCCTCGATGGTCTCGCCGATGGCGAGCGCGGAACCGTAGATGCGGGCGAGCGAGGACTGGCTGTCGGAAGAGTACACCGTCTCGGCCACGAGGCGGGTCTTGGCCCGCTCGATCGCCTCGGCGTTCAGCGCATCCGACGGCACGCGCCGCAGCACGCGGTCGACCTCGGCCTCCAGCTTCTCCAGGCTGACGCCCTCGGCGGGCACCGCGTAGACGGAGAAGCGGGTGTCATCGATCGCCGAGCCCATGTACCAGGCGCCCGCGTTGACCGCGAGGCCGCTTTCCATCACCAGCTTGCGGTAGAGATAGGAGGTGGAGCCGCCGCCGAGCACCTCGGCGAGCAGCTCGAGATCGTGACAGCCGCCGTCGCGGGCGGTGATGCAGGACGGGGTGAGATAGAGCCGCTGCAGCGTCGGCTGCTCGACCTTCGGGTCCGCCACCGCGAGGCGGCGCAGCGCCTTCGGCTCCGGCTCGCGCGCACGGACGCGGATCGGGCGGGCGCCCTGCGGCGCGACGCGCCCGTAGGTCGCCTCGGCCAGGCGCCGGACCTCGTCGGGCGTCACGTCGCCGGCGACCACCAGGATCGCGTTCTCGGGGGTGTAGAAGCGCTTGTAGTAGTCGAGGGCGTGGCCGCGGTTCAGCTCCTCGATCTCGTGCATCCAGCCGATGATCGGGATGCCGTAGGGATGGTGCACGAAGAGCGAGGCGGCCATCGCCTCCGAGAGCTGGGCCGACGGGTCGGTCTCGACCCGCATGCGGCGCTCCTCGAGCACCACGTCGCGCTCCGGCGCCACCACCGCGTCGTCGAGGACGAGGCCGGTCATGCGGTCGGCCTCGAACGCCATCATGGTGTCGAGGTTGTCGCGGGCGACGCGCTGGAAATAGGCGGTGTAGTCGTAGGAGGTGAAGGCGTTCTCCTGGCCGCCGAGGCCGGAGACGGCCTTGGAGAAGGCGCCGACCGGGTGCTTCTCGGTGCCCTTGAACATCAGGTGCTCGAGGAAGTGGGCGATGCCCGACTGGCCGAGCGGATCGTCGGCCGAGCCGTTGCGATACCAGATCATGTGGGTGACGACGGGCGCGCGGTGATCGGGCACCACCACCACGTCGAGGCCGTTGTCGAGGGTGAAGGCCGACACCTCCGGCCCGCCGGCTTCCGAGCGCCCGAACGGCGCCGCCTCGGCGCGTCCCGCATTCGCGAAACGGCCGCCGGCCGGGAACAGGGTGGGCGTCGCCTTCCTGAGCAGATGCATTCCGTCTTCCCTCGTGCGGCCCCGAAGGACCGTCCGTTTCTGGTTCGATGCGGGGCTCCGAGCGCGCCGGCATCGTCTAAAATGGCACGTCCCGTATCTAAATTGGCAAGTCCCGTACCGGATTTGCCAGTCCCGGTCCCGTGCGGAACCGAGACGCGCCGTGTGTCACATCCGCACCTCAGCGCGCCCGCTGCTCACGCAGATAGACACCCGGATCGGCTTCGTCGCGCTCGCGGGTCGGGTTGTTGATCGGGTCGGTGGTGTTGCGGACGATCTTCCGCGGCGGCTGGCGATAGCCCTTGGGCGGGTCGGTGAGCACGTCGCGCGACGGCTCGGCCGCCGCCGGCTCCGTCTTCTCGTTGCCGATCCCCCGGATCAGGTCGAGCGGGTTGACCCAGGAATCTTCGCGGCTGTTCTCGCCGGGCTTGCGCTCGATCTCGCGGGTCAGGTTGGCGTCGGCGCGCCGGCCGGACCGCATCTCGTCGATCGAGAGCGTCGCGTTGTTGTCCTCGTAGCGACCCTGCGCCTGGCTGCCCTTGGGCAGACGGCGCTCGGCGGCGGCGCGCTCGCGCTCGACCACCTCGGGTTCCTTGGGCCATTGCGCCGAGGCGGCGCCGGCGCGGGGCGCCGGAAGGGACTTCCCGTCGAGCTTGGGCGGCATCACCAGCGGCGCGCGCTCGCGATACTCGATCGGCGCCTGCGGCTTCTCGAGAAGGCCGATGCCGCTCAAGGTGTTGCGCAGCAATTCGCCCGTTTCCTGGGCCTGGACCGTCGACGGCAGGGCGATCGCCGCCGCCGCCATGAGAATGAGCTCCCGATACCCGATCATGATGCCCCGCAGCTTGCCCACCGATGCCCGATCCCCGTTCCGGGGTTCTCGAAGCGGCCGCACGGTTGACGGCCTGATCCGGCGCTTCGGGTCTGGGACCGGTTTCCGGCGATCGTATGGCGCCTTGACCGCTCCCGGCCAGCCGCCGGCGACAGGTGGCTGTGGATGTGGTCTCCCGGTCACGCCGGCGGCGGCTCGCCCGGCGGGCCGGGGCGCCGCTCCGGCAGCACGCTGTCGAGGATCAGCCCGACGACGCCCGCCACGATCGCCGCGTCGGCGATGTTGAACACGTACCAGGACCAGGCCCCGGCATGCAGGTGGACGAAGTCGAACACCGCGCCGTAGGCCGCCCGGTCGATCGCGTTGCCGAGCGCGCCCCCGGCGATCAGCCCGAGCGCGGTCGCGAGCAGGCGCGAACCGGTGCGGGTCATCCACACGCTGAGGCCGAGGGCCGCCGCGAGCGACAGCGCCACCAGCAGCCAGCGGCCGATGCCGCCCTCTTGCTGGAACAGGCCGTAGGACACGCCCCTGTTCCAGACTACGACGAACTCGGCGTAGGGGCCGAAGCGCCAGGGCTGGGTCAGGACCAGGTCGGTACCGAAGTAGAGCCCCAGCTTCGAGGCCTGATCGAGGATCAGCGTCGTCAGGAGGGCGAGGAGTCCGAGGCGCCCGGGCGTCATCGGGTAGCCCCATCTTCCGTCGCGACGGCGACGGAACGCGGACGGGTCGCGAACGGGGTTTCCCCGTCATCTCGGCGCGCCGGAGGCGAGCCCGCGATCCGGAAAAGCCGGTCGTGCCCGACGCGGCGCCGTCGGCAGCCCCCGATCCCGGTCGCGGCGGCGCAGATCCGGGAAGACCGGATCGGAGCCGCTGCGGTGCGCCCCGCGCCGGCCACTCTCTCCCCCTAAACTCCCTGCTGCGTCCGCCCGGCTCCCGCTCGGAATTCCCCTCCCCGCAATGGCCGCGCCCGTGAATGGCCCGTACCGGATCGGCGCGTTCACGGTGACGCCGTTGCGCGACGGCCTCTTTCCGCTGGAGCCGAGCATGATCCCGGCCGCCGAAAGCCAGGCGG